>NZ_JBFSSD010000030.1:0-66302 GCF_041466145.1 Vibrio sp. 10N.239.312.D08
ACTGAGCCCGTAGAGGACTTTCACCTCCTAGATCAACGCCATGCTCGGCGCACAAGAAAAAAGCCCCGAACTGAGTTCGAGGCTTAAGATCTTAATCAAAGCTGGTTAAATCTCTAAGAGATTATTCCCACTCGATAGTTGCTGGTGGCTTACCAGAAATATCGTAAACAACACGTGAAATGCCGTTAACTTCGTTGATAATACGGTTAGAAACCTTACCTAGGAAGTCGTATGGTAGGTGTGCCCAGTGAGCAGTCATGAAGTCGATAGTTTCTACGGCACGTAGAGATACAACCCAATCGTACTTACGGCCATCGCCCATTACGCCAACTGAACGTACTGGTAGGAATACCGTGAATGCTTGAGATACTTTGTGGTAAAGGTCAGCAGCGTGAAGCTCTTCAATGAAGATCGCATCTGCGCGACGCAGTAGATCACAGTACTCTTTCTTGATTTCGCCAAGAACACGAACACCTAGACCAGGACCCGGGAATGGGTGGCGGTAAAGCATGTTGTATGGAAGACCAAGCTCTAGACCGATCTTACGTACTTCATCTTTAAACAACTCACGTAGAGGCTCAACAAGGCCCATTTCCATATCATCAGGAAGACCACCAACGTTGTGGTGAGATTTGATTACGTGTGCTTTACCTGTCTTAGATGCTGCAGACTCGATTACGTCTGGGTAGATAGTACCCTGAGCAAGCCATTTAGCATTAGATAGTTTCTTAGACTCTTCATCGAAGATATCTACGAATACGTGACCGATGATTTTACGCTTAGCTTCTGGTTCAGCTTCGCCTTCCAGAGCTTTAAGGAAACGATCTTCTGCATCGACTTTGATGATGTTTAGGCCGAACTGGTCACCAAACATATCCATAACTTGCTCACCTTCGTTTAAACGAAGAAGGCCGTTATCAACAAATACACATGTTAGTTTGTCGCCGATAGCGCGGTGAGCAAGCATCGCAACTACAGATGAATCAACACCACCAGAAAGACCAAGGATAACTTCGTCGTCACCTACTTGTTCTTTAATACGTGCAACTGCATCTTCAATGATTGAAGCTGAAGTCCACAGACCTTCACAACCACATACGTTAAGAACGAAGTTCTCAAGCATTTTCAGGCCGTTTTTAGTGTGTGTTACTTCTGGGTGGAATTGAACACCGAAGTACTTCTTCTCTTCGTTTGCCATTGCAGCGTATGGGCAAGTGTCTGTTTCAGCGATCTTTGTGAAATCAGCTGGAATCTCAACTACTTTGTCGCCGTGGCTCATCCAAACATCTTGAGTAGACTCAAGGTCAGCGAAAAGTGCAGATTCACCAGTTACTTGTACAGCAGCGTAGCCGAACTCGCGTTCAGTAGACGTTGCTACTTTACCGCCAAGTTGCTCAGCCATAGTTTGCATGCCGTAGCAGATACCGAATACAGGAACACCTGAATCAAATACGTACTGAGGTGCACGTGGAGAGTTCTCCTCCGTTACACTTTCAGGACCACCAGATAGGATGATGCCGTCTGGATTGAATTCACGAATATCCGCTTCTTCTACGTCCCAGCTCCAAAGTTCACAGTAAACACCGATCTCACGAATACGACGAGCTACTAGCTGTGTGTATTGAGAACCGAAGTCTAGAATTAGAATACGTTGGTCATGAATATTTTTAGTCATTGTAAGCAGTCTTATTGGCTATGTGATAAAACGGAGGTGAGTTTACTCACCTCTGATTAACTCTTCAAGAAATAAAGCAAACGTTTTCGTTAGATATCTTTAACCACGTGTTTTGAGACAATCGGACTTTTAACAAAACAGGCGGTAGATATAATACCAATCACAGTAAGTAAGTGTTCAGGAATAGCGTAGGAAAAAAGCCTGAGAACGAGGCTGCTCTATTCGACAAAGAGTTCTGATAAGTAGTTATTCTACAATCAAAAATTCTAACGAAGTTATCGAGGTTTTTAACAAGCTAGGATGACCAGTTATTTACTACGATTGGTATATTAATGTGCCGACTAAATCAGCACATTATTCAAACGTTTGGACGTATTATTAACCTAAACGGTAGTTAGGTGCTTCTTTCGTGATTTGAACATCGTGTACGTGAGATTCTTTCATGCCCGCACCAGAGATACGAACAAACTCAGCTTTAGTACGCATGTCTTCAACAGTTGCAGAACCCGTTAGGCCCATGCTTGAGCGTAGACCGCCCATCTGTTGGTGAACGATCTCTTTTAGACGACCTTTGTATGCGATACGACCTTCAATACCTTCTGGAACAAGCTTGTCTGCAGCGTTGTCAGATTGGAAGTAACGGTCAGAAGAGCCTTGAGACATAGCGCCAAGAGAACCCATACCACGGTAAGACTTGTAAGAACGACCGTTGTAAAGAATAACTTCACCCGGTGCTTCTTCAGTACCCGCGAACATTGAACCAACCATCACACAAGATGCGCCAGCAACGATAGCTTTACAGATATCGCCAGAGAAGCGGATACCGCCATCTGCGATTACTGGAATACCGTATTCGTTTGCAACTTCCGCTGCGTCTGCGATTGCTGTTACTTGAGGAACACCAACACCAGTAACGATACGAGTCGTACAGATTGAACCTGGGCCGATACCAACTTTAACTGCACTAACACCCGCTTCGATAAGAGCACGTGCGCCAGCACCAGTTGCTACGTTACCACCGATGATTTGTAGATCAGGGTATGCAGCGCGAGTTTCGCGGATACGGTTAAGTACGCCTTCAGAGTGACCGTGTGAAGAGTCGATAAGTAGAACGTCTACGCCAGCTTCAACTAGAGCAGCAACACGCTCTTCGTTACCAGCACCAGCACCAACAGCTGCACCTACACGTAGGCTGCCGCGCTCATCTTTACATGCGTTTGGTTTACGTTCTGCTTTGTGGAAATCTTTTGCAGTGATCATTCCAGTAAGTTGGAAGTCATCATTTACAACAAGAACTTTTTCAACACGCGCTTCGTGCATTTTCTCTTGAACTTCTTCACGAGTTGCACCTTCTTTAACAGAAGCAAGGCGAGCTTTAGGCGTCATTACTACATCAACTTTCTTAGAAAGGTCAGTAACAAAGCGAACGTCACGGCCAGTAATGATACCAACCAATTCGTTTGTTTCAGTAACAACAGGGAAACCGGCGAAGCCGTGTTTTTGAGTAAGGGCTACAACATCAGCGATTGTCGCGTCAGGGCTTACAGTTACTGGGTGAGAAACCACACCAGCTTCGTAAATTTTAACCTGGCGAACCATTTCAGCTTGCTGCTCGATTGACATATTCTTATGAATAAAGCCAATACCACCTTCTTGCGCAAGGGCAATTGCTAGGCGTGCTTCCGTAACAGTATCCATCGATGCAGAGATCATTGGGATGTTTAAAGAAATGTTTTTCGTTAACTGAGTGCGAAGATCAGCTGTGTTCGGAAGAACGGTTGAGTGTGCTGGGACGAGTAAAACGTCATCAAAAGTTAAAGCTTCTTTTGCGATTCGTAGCATTTGCAATATCTCACAACAAAGGTGTTAAAAGGAGTAAACCCAACTTTATCGTTTCGCATAATAAAGTGATTTGGATTTGATATTGCAGACGGATTATACGCACGGCGAAATCGCTTGGCTACACATTTTTGTATTTTTAATTTGCATTTACCCCCTTGCTATGTATTATATTGCCGCTATCTTCCATACTCACGCCCTGTGAGATTCCAAGAAAGACCTTCCTTCAAGGAAAGATAGTGCTTCTATGACTAATCCAAACATCTTTACTGTTTCTCGCCTCAACTCAGAGGTTCGTCTCCTATTAGAAAACGAAATGGGAATAGTCTGGCTCGTTGGTGAAATCTCAAACTTCTCTGCACCTGTCTCTGGTCACTGGTACCTCACGCTAAAAGACTCTCGCGCTCAAGTTAAATGCGCCATGTTTCGTGGCAATAACCGCCGTGTGACCTTTAAGCCTCAGAACGGCAATCAAGTTTTAGTCAAAGCTCGCCTATCTCTTTACGAGCCACGCGGTGACTACCAACTGATCATCGAAAGCATGCAGCCAGAGGGTGACGGTAAACTTCAGCAAGAATTTGAAAAGCTGAAGATGAACCTTGCCGCAGAAGGACTGTTTGCTCAATCAAGTAAGCAAGCTCTTCCTGAACACCCAAAACGTGTTGGCGTTATCACATCTAAAACCGGTGCAGCGCTGTTTGATATTCTTGATGTACTAAAAAGGCGCGATCCTTCGCTACCGGTTGTGGTTTACCCGACCATGGTTCAAGGCGAAGAGGCGGCGATTCAGATTGCCCAAGCGATTGGACGCGCTAACGAACGCAATGAATGTGATGTGTTAATCGTCGGCCGTGGTGGCGGCTCACTGGAAGACCTATGGTGCTTCAATAACGAGATCGTAGCTCGCACAATCGCAGCAAGCCAAATCCCGATTATCAGCGCCGTTGGCCACGAAGTGGATGTCACTATCGCTGATTTCGTTGCCGATATGCGTGCCCCAACGCCATCAGCTGCCGCAGAATTGGTTAGCCGTGATAACAGTCATAAAGAACAAGCTTTCGCGTCTAAACGTGCTCGCTTAGTCAGTGCGATTCGTCATGTGTTAATCAAACAGGCGCAATCAACTCAAACGTTGAAATACCGCTTAGAGAAGCAACACCCTAGCTACCAACTTCAAAAGCAGAGTCAGCAGCTTGATGACCTAGATATGCGTTTGCGTCGTGGTATGACTCAATACCTAAAACAGCATGCACAGCGTGTTGAACGTAAACAGCACCAGCTTCAATTGAACTCGCCAGTGAAACGCCTTGGCGAACAGAAACTGCATCTGCAACGTTCAGAGCAAAAGCTATTGGATGCAATGGACAAGACATTACTAACTACTCGCCACCAACTAGCCATGGCTGCCGAGAAGTTAGAAACAGTAAGTCCACTGGCAACCCTAAAGCGTGGCTACAGCATTACTCATTCAGAATCGAGCAAGACGGTATCATCGATTAACGATGTCGAAGTCGGTGAAGTGATCACCACTCAAGTTGAAGACGGTGTGATTGAGTCGCAAGTGACCACAAGAGTGACTAAGAGCGAGCTTTAAGTTCGACCTAACGTTTCAAACCAGAAAGCCCTATCGATAATCGACAGGGCTTTTTAGTATCTAACGCTTTCAAAAAACTAACCTATTCCAACCCTACTCAGTAGTAGAAGGCTCCTTCATGGTTAGCATCCCTTCAGTCACAATAAAGTTGATGATGAAGTCTAGCCCTTGGCTCTCTTTGAGGTTGGTGAACACGTATGGCTTGGTTGGACGCATGCGTTGTGTGTCTTGCTCCATCACCTCAAGTGACGCACCCACATATGGTGCTAAATCGATCTTATTGATAACCAGCAGATCAGAACGCGTAATACCCGGTCCGCCTTTACGTGGGATCTTCTCCCCTTCCGCTACATCAATCACGTAGATGGTAAGATCGGCTAATTCAGGGCTGAACGTCGCACTCAAGTTATCACCGCCACTTTCGACGAATACCACATCGAGGTTCTTATGCAGCTTGGCAAGCTCTTCTACCGCAGCTAAGTTCATCGACGCATCTTCACGGATCGCCGTGTGCGGACAGCCACCCGTTTCAACACCAATAATACGATCTGGTTCTAGAGCCTCTGCTCGCGTAAGTATCTTGGCATCTTCTTGAGTGTAGATGTCGTTGGTTACCACTGCGATATTGAGCTTGTCGCGAATCGCTTTACAAAGCACTTCTAATAGCGCTGTTTTACCAGACCCTACCGGGCCGCCAATACCAATTCGAAGTGGTTGCTTATAACTTTCCATTGTCTACTTCCTTATATTCTTTTTACTATACCGTTCGAGCTGACCGCTACGAACGAAATAGTCGTGTGTATTGTGTTTCGTGCAGTGAACTTGCTAATGCCATTGATGGCGAAAAACTGCCTACCATCCAATCTTCTATCGCGTGGGCCTTTTCGATCACCTCAGGAAAGGTGTTGGTGATATTAATCAATGCCAACTGCCCGTCGGTTTGACCTAAAGGCACCAGTTTCACGCCTGCGGTAACGATATTTTCAAGCCAGCTCCATAAGTAACCTTGCTTGAGGCTTTCTAAATCAATGCCCCAATGCTGAGCCGCCATACACATGCCCAACAATTGGTTTGGGTGACTATCAACAGAGTCCACCTGTGAAATATCGATATCTAAGCGCTTCAACAAAGTATTCAATGCTTGCCCACGCTGTTTCTCTTCCGCTCGCAATTCACTGGTTTCACGGCTTGAGTACAGGTAATTACACCAGTGCTCAATCTCATCGAGTTCACCCTTTTCTAGAGCGTGGTAAAGACGCTCTAATATAGGCAATTCCAAGGTCGCGACACTGGAGTTGACGATGGTGTTGAGCCACTGTTCCATGCTGTTGCGATCGGTCACCCACCCCGCTTCAACCGCTAACTCTAAGCCTTGCGAATAAGTGAACCCACCAATCGGCAACGATGGACTGATCAATTGAAACAGGCGATAGACGGCGACATTTTCTGTTGTGGTCATAACCGTGCCCTCAGTCTTCCAGAATCAAATAAGTTCGAGAGCCTACGCGCCTAACAGCAATAGTGCGCTTGCTGAAGCCACGCCGACTGACAACCATTTAGAGTAAACCGCGCGACCAACAAAAGTACCGATAACCATCAGAGCCAAAGCACTGATACTCATGCCTGTTGCG
Source organism: Vibrio sp. 10N.239.312.D08 (assembly GCF_041466145.1). Classification (NCBI taxonomy): domain Bacteria; kingdom Pseudomonadati; phylum Pseudomonadota; class Gammaproteobacteria; order Vibrionales; family Vibrionaceae; genus Vibrio; species Vibrio sp. 10N.239.312.D08. The sequence continues at coordinate 6,740 of NZ_JBFSSD010000030.1, forward strand.
AACTGAGTCAGGTTGCTCGCGGCTTCAACGCCGTGTGCGTAACCATGGAAAAACAACATAGCAATCGAAGCAACTAATACGCTGTTTACACGCTTGGTTGATGGTGAGAATACATGCCATAAACATAAGCTGACGACAAACAGAGAAGCGATAATGGCAGGCTCAACAATCACAGAGAAACCTAGGGCTTGGCCTGCGATAAGCCCTACCACTAAAGACACCAATCCACCGCCAATCAGAGCTGCTTTTGTCTTGGTGGAAAATGACAGTGCGCCAATTAACAGACCGAAAGCGATCAGCATGATCAGATGATCCATGCCAGTCACAGGGTGAGTTAAGCCAGACATAAACGAGTGAGACTCATGAACTGAATGCGCCCCATGTCCTGGGTGAGCGAAAGCCATCGTTGATGTTGTTAGAAAAGCTATTGTGAAAGTGCATAAGCCTGCAGCTGTTTTAAAGTTCATCGCGAGTTCCTTGCTTTATACCAATCGTAGTAAATAATTGCTCACCCTAGCTTGCTAAAATGCTCGATAACTGCGTTATAATTTTTGATTGTAGAATAACTACTTATCGAAAAATTATGCCTTGTTCTCAAGCCTTTTTTCTGCGCTATTGTTGATCACTTACTTACTGTGATTGGTATTATTGTTATTAATATCGTTGTTATATAAATCGTTTAGTGAGTCATCAATGACTCGATTAATGATGGTGATGATGTCCACCAGAGCGACCGCCATAAGCACCGCCTTCTGGTTCAAAGGGTTGTTTCTCAGTGGTCACTTTCGCGCCTAAGCCTTCAACCATTTCATCTAAAACATGGTCGTGTTGATAACGAACCCAACCCGCTTCCACTTGCAGCGGAACATGACGGTTACCAAGGTGATACGCCACTCGCGTTAACAGGAGCAAGTCTTCACAGTAAACAGTCGAAACGGTTTCTGGTGCCGCTTTCACTTCTACGACTAAACCGCATTTACTTGAGAGTTGTTCGCCACCACGCAAGATATGACCTCGTGGTAGAAACAGTCCGGCATTGCGCCCGTCATCGAGCATCACCTTAAGACGGCTCTTAATGCGGCTATCGATCGGCAGGCTTAAGTAGCCGTCCGGTGCATTTTGTATTTGAGTATTCAGTTGAGTCAGTTCAATCATGCTATTACCTCAATCTCCTTGTGAGATTTATAACGTTCAAAATAGGGTCACTAAAATAAGATTCTTTAGTCAAAGGCTTAGAATAGAAAGTACCGCTGAGCCATTGGCAGCTCTTCAGCAGGCTCACACGTGAGTAGTTCACCATCGGCGCGCACTTGGTACGTCTGAGAGTCGACTTCAATCTTCGGCATCCAATCATTGAGCTTCATGTCGGCTTTGCTGATGTTTCGGCAGTTGCTCACAACACCAATCAAGCTCTGCAGACCCAATTGCTTGTCGATGTTCTGCGCTTTGGCTTCTTTAGAGACAAACAACATCGATGTGTTCTGACACGCCTTGCCATAGCTACCAAACATAGAGCGATAGTGAACAGGTTGAGGGGTTGGGATAGAAGCGTTTGGATCTCCCATTGGTGCCATGGCGATCATGCCGCCTTTCAAAATCACGCTGGGCTTCACACCAAAAAAAGCGGGCTTCCACAACACTAGATCAGCTAACTTCCCTGCTTCGATAGAACCGATTTCATGAGACATGCCATGCGTGATAGCAGGGTTGATGGTGTACTTAGCGACATAACGTCTTAAACGAAAGTTATCGCTGTAATCAGAATCTTCTTTTAGGCTGCCACGCTGAACTTTCATCTTGTGCGCGGTTTGCCAAGTTCGAGTTATTACTTCACCCACTCGCCCCATAGCTTGTGAATCCGAAGCGATCATCGAGAACGCGCCTAAGTCATGAAGAATGTCTTCTGCGGCAATGGTTTCACGGCGGATACGTGACTCTGCGAACGCGACATCTTCAGCAATCGATGGTGACAAGTGATGACAGACCATCAACATGTCTAAGTGCTCATCGACGGTATTGATGGTGTAAGGGCGTGTTGGATTGGTTGAGGAAGGCAAAACGTTCGGCTCACCTGCAGCACGAATAATATCGGGAGCATGACCACCGCCCGCACCTTCGGTGTGATAGGTATGAATCACGCGGTCGCCGATTGCGCCAAGTGTCGATTCAACAAAACCAGATTCATTCAGAGTGTCGGTATGAATCGCAACTTGTACGTCCATCTCGTCAGCCACACTCAAACAGGTATCGATTGAAGCGGGAGTGGTTCCCCAGTCTTCGTGTAACTTCAAACCCACCGCGCCTGCCGCTACTTGCTCACGTAGTGCTTCTGGCTGACTGGCATTGCCTTTGCCTAACAAACCAAAGTTCATCGGGAATTGATCGAGTGACTCTAGCATGCGGTGCATGTTCCAAGGTCCCGGTGTGCATGTGGTCGCGTTAGTACCTGTGTTTGGTCCAGTGCCACCGCCGATCATGGTTGTCACACCTGACGCCAGTGCTTCTTCAATCTGTTGTGGGCAAATAAAATGAATGTGTGAATCAATACCACCAGCAGTCAAGATTGAACCTTCGCCTGCTAAAATTTCCGTGCCCGGGCCAATCACAATATCAACGCCCGGTTGAACATCTGGGTTGCCCGCTTTGCCCAATGCCTGAACTCGACCATCTTTGACTGCGACATCGGCTTTTACGATGCCCCAGTAATCCAACACAATCGCGTTAGTGATCACCAAATCTGGAGTTTCGGCACTTGGACGTTGGCTTTGCCCTTGTCCATCACGGATAACTTTGCCGCCGCCGAATTTCACTTCGTCGCCGTATACGGTGTAATCGTTTTCAACTTCTAGCCATAAATCAGTGTCAGCAAGACGCACTCGGTCACCGACTGTTGGCCCAAACATTTCGGCATAAGCCTGTCTGGATATCGTCGCCATGTTCAATCCTTTGTTATTTTCATTATTCCGTGGGAGCGCTTAGAGCTTGCCCATCACCTTTCCTTGGAAGCCATAGATCTCTAACTTACCGGCGTAACGCACTAACTCGACGCTGCGCGACTGACCCGGCTCAAAGCGGGTTGCAGTACCCGCAGGAATATTGAGTCGAAAGCCTTTAGTGACTTCTCGGTTAAAGATCAGCGAAGGGTTTGCTTCATAGAAGTGGTAATGAGAGCCAATTTGGACAGGACGATCGCCAATGTTTTGCACCTTAACGGACGTTGTGTCTCGGCCTTCATTGAGAGTGATGTCACCCGGTGCGGTTTCTACTTTTCCGGGAACGAATCCTGAGTATTGTTTTGTGGAACCAGCCATATTACTTCTCCCTACACGATAGGTTCATGAACGGTCACCAGCTTGGTGCCATCAGGAAAAGTGGCTTCGACTTGTACATCAGGGATCATGGAAGGGATCCCCTCCATAACGTCATCGACAGTAAGAAGTGTGCGTCCAAAATCCATTAATTCTGAAACGGTTTTACCCTCGCGGGCACCTTCGAGAATGGCACTGCTGATCAGTGCGATAGATTCTGGGTAGTTGAGCTTTAAGCCTTTTTGTTTGCGCTGCTGTGCCAGCATTCCTGCGCAGAAGATAAGTAGCTTATCTTTTTCTCTTGGTGTTAATTCCATTTAGCCGCCCGCTGTTAGTGTTGTTTTCTTATTGCTCAAAAACGCATGAGCAGTAAGTGGGATTCAATCACAGCAAGCTTGAAAAAATGTACCTAGGGTCGGAAGTCACCCTAGGTACAAAAAGGGCTAATCGCTAAGTCGCCCAAATCCTTGGTAAATCAGGAGTCGTACCACATAAATGAGAGCGAGTTGCTTGCCAAATCTGACCAAAGGCTTGGAGGATATCTTCACTCCAATTACCCAAGGCTCGCACCACAATCAATCCTTCTATCTGAGTAGCACCCAATATTAATGTGGGTTCACTCGACGTTTTTGATGTAACTGATTGCTGTGAAGCTTGCTGTGTAATAGATATGAGCAAGCTCTGTACCAACTCTAGATCTTGCTTCTCATTTGAGGTGATATAAAAGGTTCCCATCATTGAATAATCAAGTAACCCCATATTTATCATTAACTTATCGCCACCATGAAAATTAAAGCCTTCAGTCAGAAGCCTTTGATTATCAAGATAGATTTCTGTTTTCCCAACGAGATGACCATGCTCGAATCCCTCACTCTGTGCAGGGCGTCCAAAACAGTGCATCTCCCAACCCCAAAACTGTGCACCCTTTTCTAGGCGAATTTCAGTATCTAAACGAACGTGTGCATTGGGGAAAAAGATGTTCTCTTGCGGCATCCATTCCAAGCGTGCATCTTTCTTCACTCGTAGGGTCTGCTTCTGCTTGGCGTACTTGTTGTTTGAGCGATAAAACTTGGTCGCACCGGGTGTGGTAATCAACGCGTGAGCACCGTGCTCAAGATTCACGTTAATATTGAGAGTGTCACCACCTACCACTCCGCCGGGGGGATGGAGTAAGTAGGTGTGACACGTTTCCCCATCAGGATACAGGGGGCGTTGCACCGCAAGCGGACCAGACTGCTGACGATTCTTTAATACGGTTTTATCACCTCGATCGACAAAGGTGAGGTTTAAACTCGCTTGCCAACCATCACGAATATCTTGTTCGATGGTCTCATTCAAAGATAAAGCTTCAACTAAAGAAGCCTTGCTTACTTCATTCGGAGAAAAGAGAGAATTCATACGGTTAGGTACTCCTTTATCAAGGACTCATCGAGCCCTGTCATTTCACCTTCTGCCACTTGGCGTCCACGGTCGATAATGCAAAAACGGTCACCGACCTTTCTTGCAAACGGCAGCTTCTGTTCAACCAACAGAACCGTGAGCCCCATTTTCTCGTTGAGCATGCGAATGATGTCGCCAATCTCTTGCACAATATTGGGTTGAATACCCTCCGTCGGCTCATCCAAGATCAATAGCTTTGGATTAACCACCAGCGCACGCCCAATCGCAAGCTGTTGCTGCTGGCCACCCGATAAATCACCACCGCGACGATGTAGCATCTCTTTTAACACTGGGAAAATATCGAAGATGAATTCAGGGATCTTGCGGTCACCCTTTTTACGAATCGGTAAACCGACCTCTAGATTTTCTTGAACAGTGAGCATTGGGAAGATCTGGCGACCTTGCGGTACATAGCCGATCCCTTGGCGTGGACGGTCCTCGGCATCGGTTTTCAAAAGTGACTCACCCGATAAGGAGATGTCACCGCTTTCGACCTTAACCAACCCCATGATGCATTGCAGCAACGTCGTTTTACCGACACCATTTCGCCCCATTAGCACCGTGCATTTACCTTCTGGGATCTGCATATCCAAATCCCACAGCGTGTGGCTCTCACCGTAATATTGATTAACTGATTTAACCTCTAACATCCTATTCTCCGAGATAAACTTGTTTAACTTCAGGGTGAGCCTGCACTTGATCCATAGTGCCTTCAGCCAACACATGACCTTGATGAAGCACGGTGACATGGCTGGCGATAGAACGAACGAAATCCATATCGTGTTCAACGACCACAACCGAGTGCTTACCTGCCAGTGAGTTAAGTAACTCAGAGGTGCGATCCATTTCTTGGTGAGTCATACCTGCCACGGGTTCATCCACCAGCAATAGCCTAGGGTTTTGCATCAATAACATGCCTATCTCTAACCACTGTTTCTGACCGTGAGACAGGTTACCTGCCAAATTCGCCGCTTCGTCTTTAAGGTGAATAAGCTCTAGTACCGAGGTGAGTTTGTCTTTCTGCTCGCCAGACATCACGGCAGTGAAAGTTGCCCACACCGAGCGATCACCTGCCATGGCTAATTCAAGGTTCTGCCACACAGTTAAACATTCAATCACGGTCGGCTTTTGGAACTTACGCCCAACGCCTGCGTTAGCAATTTCAGCTTCGTTCATCTTGAGTAGATTGATGTTCGAACCTAACCACACTTCGCCAGTATCTGGCTTAGTTTTCCCGGTAATGATGTCCATCATGGTTGTTTTACCTGCGCCATTAGGGCCGATGATGCAGCGTAGCTCTCCCTCTTTGATGTAAAGGTTGAGGTCGTTTATCGCTTGGAAACCATCGAAGCTTTTGTTGACGCCTTCGACATACAACAGCACGTTATGTCGAGTATCGATGGCAGGATGAATATCGGGTTTGAGGTAATCAAAGACTTCGTCTCGACGAGTGAACGCCTGAACCGATTCCTTTACGCTATTAAATGTGGTCATGCGATCACCTCCTTGGCCTTGTGCTGATCATCCTTATCTTTATCTTGGTTTTTCCCATTTGATGCCTTGCGCAGCTGCTGCCACTTTTCACTGACAAAGCCAATCACACCTTGTGGGAAGTACATGGTTGAGAGTACGAATAGTCCACCCAGAGCAAACAGCCACACCTCCGGGAACTCAACCGTAAACCAACTCTTGGCGTAGTTGATGATCAATGCACCGACAATGGCACCAAACAGAGTGGCACGACCGCCTAAGGCTACCCAAACCACAATCTCAATCGAGTTAAGAGGAGCAAATTCTCCCGGATTGATAATACCCACTTGAGGGACATATAAAGCCCCGGCAATACCGGCGATAACCGCAGAAAGAACGAAGACCCACAGCTTGATGCCATCGACGTCATAGCCCATAAAGCGAGTGCGGGATTCCGTATCACGAATCGCTAATGCCACACGACCTAATCGACTGGTCACCACCATGCGACAAGCTATGTAGCTGAGAATAAGCGCAATACCAGTCGCGACAAACAGACCTATCTTGACCGCATCACTCTGCAAACTCAGACCGATGATGTCTTTGAAATCCGTCAGTCCGTTGTTGCCACCAAAGCCCATTTCGTTGCGGAAAAATGCCAGCATCAATGCGTAAGTTAATGCCTGAGTCATGATAGAAAGATACACCCCGGACACACGAGAGCGGAAAGCTAAATAACCGAACAAGTAAGCCAATGCGCCCGGCACTAGCACCACCATCAGGCAAGCAAACCAGAACTGGTCAAAGCCATGCCAGAACCACGGCAACGCAGACCAATCAAGGAACACCATGAAATCTGGTAAGACTGGATCACCATAAACCCCACGGTCACCAATCTGACGCATCAAGTACATGCCCATCGCATAACCACCAAGCGCAAAGAAAGCACCGTGGCCAAGGCTCAAGATTCCGAGATAGCCCCACACCAGATCGAGCGCCAACGCCAACATTGCGTAGCTCAGATATTTGCCCATCAGCGAGATAGTAAAAGTCTCGACATGGAGCGGGTGCCCACTTGGTAACATGGTGTTAGCCAGTGGGATAAGAATAACGGCCGCTAGAATGGCAAGGATGGTCAGTTGGCCACCTTTGTCACCACGCATTGCCGAAAGTACAAATGATTTTGACTGCATGATGTTGTCCTTAACCTTCAGCCGCACGACCACGTTGCGGGAAGAGTCCGCGTGGGCGTTTTTGAATAAATAGAATGATGAAAACCAGTACCAGAATCTTGGCGAGAACCGCACCAGCCCATGGTTCTAAAATTTTATTGAACAGACCAAGGCTTAAGCCTGCGACTAGCGTGCCCCATAGGTTGCCAACACCGCCGAATACCACCACCATGAATGAGTCGATGATGTACGCCTGTCCCATATTAGGGCCAACGTTGGTCAGTTGAGACAGTGCCACGCCTGCAACACCCGCAACGCCAGAGCCTAAACCGAAGGTCATCGCATCAACTCGCTCTGAACGAATACCCATCGCACGAGCCATGCCACGGTTTTGAGAAACCGCACGAACCTGCAAACCTAGTGGTGTCTTTTTCAGAACCATTAATAAGCCCATAAACACCAAACCACAGAAGAGAATGATGTAAAGGCGGTTGTAGGTCAGGGACAACATTGGGTTTAATTGAAGTGCTCCAGACATCCATTCAGGCGTGCTCACTGAGCGGTTCAAAGGAGAGAAAATAGAACGAACAGCCTGCTGCAAGATTAAGCTAATACCAAAGGTCGCGAGTAAGGTTTCCAATGGGCGACCATAAAGATGACGAATCACACTTCGCTCAATCGCAATGCCCACTAAACCAGAAACAATGAATGCCGCTGGAATGGAAAGTATCAGCGCTAGGCCAATATGATTCGGCATCAACAACTGCAATACGTAGGTGGTGTAAGCGCCAATCATGATCAGCTCGCCATGAGCCATGTTGATAACGCCCATCACACCAAAGGTAATCGCTAAGCCAATGCCTGCCAGTACCAATACCGAGCCTAAACTCAAACCGAAGAATACTGTTTCTACACCCGAATAGAGTGCTTGGCTTTGTTGATAGCTATCCATCGCACGTTCTGCTGCAGCGGCAATGCTTGGATCTTGCTCACTGTTCAGTAGTTGGTTCAGTGTTTTCAGAACGACCGAGTGTTTGAAGTCGCCAACTCGTTCAATTGAAGCCACACGATCTTCAATGGTGGCACTGTTATTAAGAGAAGTGGCAATCGCTAACGACAAATCCATTAGCTCAGCTACTTTGCCATCTGATTCATTGGCTCTGAGTTCAGTTAGTCGTTCGATAATGTCAGCGTCTTTGGTTCCTAACAAATCCAAAACCGCCTTATAACGCACATCAGGGTTGCCGCTGTTCAGTCCAATCGAGGCTATTTCCCCGCGTAATATCCCGCGAAGTTTGTTATTCACACGAACCTTTTTAAACTGTCTCGCATTCTCGATATTAAGCGTTGAATCATCCCATACTGACTGAGCTGACGTCGCTGTTTTGATACTTTGAATGAGGTAGAGCTGTTTGTACTGCTCGCTCTGTTTCTCATTGAAGTAGTAAAGGTTTCCGTTTAACCAGCCATCTAAAATAGCTTTCGACACGTCTCCCGTTTGCGTCTCAATCACCCAATCGATAGCTAATTCTTTATCCGATGTTTTCTTACCAACTAGCGTCTTGGTAAAGCTAGCTTCATCCGTTATTCCAGCAAAAGCCAACTGAGCACTGACTGCCATGAGCAACAGCGCTTTAAATACGTTTAATACGTTTTTCATCCCTGCTTCCTTAACCAACCAAGTTAGATATTGTTATTTTTACTTGGAGGATGTGTGGATAGTGGTTGTTACCTGAAACGATGAGCCTTCCGTTCGCTTCGCCCGTTAAACAGACGCATTCTTCCCAAACCGGAAGGCTCAATATTCCTGAATTGACGATCTAGTTACCGCCAGAACACTTCTTCGTTTCGACGTTAAACGCACCACATGAGAATGGCTTCGACCAGCTAGAGAACAGTTTTGCCGATTCAGGTAAGTAACTCGACCAAGCATCACCCGCCACTAGTCCAGTGGTTTCCCAAACGATATCGAATTGACCATCGCCTTGGATTTCACCGATCAGGACTGGTTTAGTAATGTGGTGGTTTGGCAGCATGGTAGAGTAGCCGCCAGAAAGGTTAGGTACAGACACGCCAATCAAGGCATCTTGCACAGATTCAGGATCGGTTGTGCCCGCATTAGTGACCGCTTGAGCCCACATATTGAAGCCAACATAGTGCGCTTCCATTGGGTCATTGGTGACACGCTTTTCACTCTTGATGAACGACTGCCACGTTTCAACGAACTCTTCATTAGCTTCAGTATCAACACTCATGAAGTAGTTCCATGCCGCTAGATGACCAACCAATGGTTCTGTGTCCATGCCTGACAGTTCTTCTTCACCAACAGAGAATGCAATAACTGGGATGTCTTCAGATGAAATGCCTTGAGCGCCTAGCTCTTTATAGAAAGGTACGTTCGCATCGCCGTTTACAGTAGAAACCACAGCGGTTTTCTTGCCAGCTTCACCGAACTTTTTGATGTCTGAAACGATAGATTGCCAATCAGAGTGACCAAATGGCGTGTAGTTGATCATGATGTCTTCTTCTGCGACACCTTTATCTTTTAGGTAGGCTTCTAAGATCTTATTGGTTGTACGTGGATAAACGTAATCGGTACCTGCAAGTACCCAGCGCTCGACTTCAAGCTCTTCCATCAAGTAATCCACTGCTGGGATCGCTTGTTGGTTTGGCGCGGCACCGGTGTAGAAAACGTTTTTAGAAGACTCTTCACCTTCATACTGTACTGGGTAGAAAAGGATGCTGTTGAGTTCTTCAAAGACTGGTAGCATGGATTTACGTGATACCGACGTCCAACCACCGAACACCACATCCACTTTCTCTTTTTCGATAAGCTCACGCGCTTTCTCAGCAAATAGCGGCCAGTTTGACGCAGGGTCAACCACGACAGGCTCTAGCTTCTTACCAAGCAAACCGCCCTTTTTGTTCTGCTCTTCGATGAGCATTAGCACGGTATCTTTTAGCGTTGTCTCACTGATCGCCATGGTGCCAGAGAGTGAGTGTAGAACACCGACCTTGATGGTCTCATCAGCAGCAAACACTGTTGCAGAAGAAAATGAAAGTGTTGTACACAGTGCAGCTAGCGATAAATTGAACACCTTGTTCATGATATTACTCCATAATTGTATTTTTGTTATTCAATTACAGAGTTACAAGAAGAGTGCCAAACTTATAAACCAATGAAATTATTTATAAGCAATTGTATTAATAGAATTTAAAAGAAACTCACACCAATAGAGTGCATAGCAATCATGTAACTATGTTTCATACTGGTGCAGTGACGGTGGGAATGAACCAAGATGACACATTCCTGTTCTTCAGATACAAAAAAGACCCAACACTTTAGTATTGAGTCTCTGGTATAACATCACCGATGGTCGTTCAAACCATGAGTTTAAGGCTATTCCGCTGGTTTAAATTCGAATTTTACTCTCGACTTAGATTTCAACTCGTTGCAATCACCGTTGCAAAAATAGCTCGCCGCACCACAGGCTTGAAGCTTCTCAAGTTGGCTGCTGCACTCAGGACAAAACCCAACTTTAGTAAAGTGAGCCTGACAACTTTCACAGTGATACTTGCCATCCCAAGCTAGCTCAGACTGGCATTTAGGGCAGATATTTTCACTCATTAGCATTTCCTAATTTACTACTATTTTTACAATCTACTACTGTTGAGACTTGGCTTGCTTGATTTGATACATGTTCTTATCAGCTTGTGCGATCAACTGGTCTAATCCTTGAGGATCTTTGTCACAAGAAAGCCCGACACTCACCGAGAATTGCACATCATTGATATAAAGCGCTTGTTGCAGTGCTTTCTCTAAGCTGTGGTAGAAGCTAACAACGCTTTCTTGATCATCAAAACATGAGAACACCACAAACTCATCACCACCATAACGCCCTATCTTGGCACATGCTGTGGTTGCCTCATCAAGAACTTCGGCAACCGCCAGCAACACATCGTCACCGAAACTATGGCCATAGGTATCATTTATTGATTTGAACTTATCGACATCAACAAACAAACACGCCATCACCTTTTCAGAAAAGCATCGCTTGGCCAACACTTTCTCCGCTTCATTAAACAATGCGCGACGATTCAAGCAATGGGTTAAAGAATCTCGATTAGCGAAAAAGTTTAGCTGGTTCTCCAGCTCAAACTTCTCTAGTGCTACCGAATACAGGGAAGCCAGTAGCTCTAAGATCTCGAGCTCAAATTCATGTGGTTCAGAGATGTACTGGCTATAAATAGCGAAGGTAACCAACACATTACCGCGCGACGAGATAATGGGGACCGACCAACAGGCATGTAAATTCGCTTGATTGGTTAAGACCAGAAAAGGTGCCCAGTTTGGGTGTGCATTTATGTTGGAGATCATCACTGCTTTCTTAAGCGCAGCTGCCTCGCCACAAGAGCCTATCCCCGCACCAATTCCTACCCCTTCAATCTGTTGATTGTAAAAATCAGGCAGGTTTGGGGCATATTCAAGGTGTAACGTTTTAGACTCTGAGTTGAGCAGTAGAATTGAAGCCATGCGCTGCCCAAAAAGCTGCTCGGTAAGCTGAATAATCTTGTGATTTAAATCTTTGCGATCCATCCCAAGCGCAAGCTTCCGTAGCAAGCTATTGACGGCTCGATGACCTTCTAATAAAAATTGTTGTTCCATTCACTAAGGCTTTCAATTGTGTAATCGGGTACAACTTGTTCTTATGCAAGCTTGTTATTGGTTAATAATAACACACTAAATTAGTACGACACACAATCGAAGATCATAGGTTGATCTTTCGCTTTATCTATTTTGATCAGCGATCTACCCCAAAAAGAATATTTATATCACCACACACCGAAAGCATAAGTTACATATGCTGCATTTCAATTTCAAATAGTCATTTATATCAAAAGTGACATGTAAAAATAAAATAAACAGCACAAGCCATTTCGATCTGTAGTCTAAATCATCGAATTACATGCGTCAGCATTTCAATATGCTGGTCGTCTAACTGGATTAACTTAACGGATAATGCCTTAAGTTCTGAGGTGTTCTCAATGTGAGTACCACCACAAGGAATAGTGACCTGAGTATCTGCGTCAAGCTGCCACTCCCAGTAACGAGAGTCTGTTAACGCCTCGCCTTCTAGTCTCATCGCAACTGGCGTCGGCTCTGCAAGCCAGCCCGCAAGCATTTGGTTGATATCAGCTTCGATGTCATCAAGATTTGCTAGCATGTCTGCAACGTTCAAACCGCGCTTCTTCAGGGTTTTGCCTAAGCGATACTTATCGGTACACAGCTCTGGAGTCACAAAGCTCGTCACTTGTGCATAACTATTGAAGTCGTAACTGCCAAGCGGATCTTTTCTGTCCGCATCTTTACGCCAGTAGCTCTCAGCCAATACTTTATTCAAGGCTAGGAAAGCGATGTGGCCAGCACTGTGACCACGGCTCAAACTGGCTTGGTACTCTTTATCAACCGACAACACGACTTCGTCGTTAACCTTAATCATAGAAGCAGATGTAGGTAGCTGGTGGACAACAACAAACGCCCACCCTTCCGTATCACGCTTAACAGGGATATCTGCTGCGATATGAAGCTTGCCAGTAGATTGTTCTATAGCACCAACAAGGCAGTCTTCAACGGGAAATTGCACGTCACCAACATTCACAAAGCCTTGGTCTGCAGGGTGATCGGGCCAAATATGACTCACTGGGTGGAAAGGTGTCACGTCGGTGATCAGGTAAGTTTTGCTGTCATCGCTTTCAACGTACTGCGCTTTAGCATTGAGCTGCCAAGCCTGATGACAAAATTGAGTGATGGTTGGTGTGATTGCTGACACAGGTGTAATCAAATCGCTAGTAGTCATATCGTTCTTCTTCTGGAATCTAGTCTGATTCGTTGAGCCATGATGATAAAAACGTATTGTTATGGCTTAACGTGAATTTTGCTTAAAAAAATACCCGAGACAGGCTCGGGTATCAAATCTATTGGAAAGGTTTACTTACGACCTTTAACCATGCTCATCATACGTTTACGTTTACGTTCTTGAGAAATTGTCAGCTTGTTAGTCTTAGCTTCAAATGGGTTCTCGCTGTTCTGGAATTGAATGCGAATAGGTGTACCCATGATTTCTAGTGAACGACGGTAGTAGTTCATCAAGAATCGTTTGTATGAATCTGGCAAGTTACGAACTTGGTTGCCGTGGATAACGATAATCGGTGGGTTGTAGCCACCAGCGTGCGCGTATTTCAGTTTCACACGACGGCCACGAACCATAGGCGGTTGGTGATCATCAGTCGCCATCTTCATGATACGAGTTAGCACAGAAGTACCAACACGAGTAGTCGCTGACTTGTAAGCTTCTTGTACAGACTCAAACAAGTGACCAACACCTGTACCGTGAAGTGCAGAGATAAAGTGAATACGTGCGAAATCAACGAAGCCTAAGCGACGGTCTAGCTCTTTCTTAACGCGTTCTTTAACGTCGTTATCTAGGCCATCCCACTTGTTTACGGCAATAACAATTGAACGACCAGCGTTCAACGCAAAGCCTAGCAAGCTTAGATCTTGATCAGAGATGTTTTCGCGAGCATCGATAAGCAGCAATACAACGTTAGCATCTTCAATCGCTTTCAGTGTTTTAACCACTGAGAACTTCTCTACCGTTTCGTTGATGTTTTTACGACGACGAACACCCGCAGTATCGATTAGAACGTATTCACGCTCGTCACGCTGCATTGGGATGTAGATAGAGTCACGAGTCGTACCTGGCATATCGTAAACAACCACACGCTCTTCACCAAGAATACGGTTCGTTAGCGTTGATTTACCTACGTTAGGACGGCCAATGATCGCTAGTTTGATCGGTTGATCTTGAAGACGCTTGAATTCTGCTTCAGCTTCTTCTTCTGTAAATTCAACCTGCTCTTCTTCTTCGTCTTCAAACTCAGTTAAGTCGCTTACTTCGCCATTCTCAGCTTTTAGCGCTTCTGCGAATGGGTTAAGAGCAAGGTCAATAAGTGCAGTAACACCACGACCATGCGCCGCAGCGATTTGGTACATGTCTTCTACACCTAGTTGCCAGAAGTCAGCACTTGCAGCATCAGGGTCGATACCATCAACCTTGTTTACTACTAGCATTGAAGGCTTTTCTAGTTGACGTAGGTGCTTAGCAATCGCCACGTCTGAAGGTGTTAGACCCGCACGGCCATCTACCATAAATAGAACGACATCAGCTTCATCAATCGCCGCTAGCGACTGCTCAGCCATTTTAGTTTCAACACCTTCTTCAGTACCGTCGATACCGCCAGTGTCAATAACAATAAAGTCATGCTCGCTAAAATGAGCATGACCGTATTTACGGTCACGCGTTAAGCCAGGGAAATCCGCAACCAATGCATCACGAGTTCGAGTCAATCGGTTAAATAACGTAGATTTACCTACGTTCGGACGCCCTACTAGAGCAACAACAGGTACCATAACAACCTCTACAATTTCTTCTCTAAATGTAGTTATAGGTAAGCACTTGTTCGCAAGTTTAAACTCTTACCTATAACCACACGGTTTATTAATTTTTAACAACAAAACGGCTCCTGGCTGTTACCAACCAGGAGCCGACTGTGAATTATATCACGCTTTTATTGGCTAATCGTTAGTTTCTTTACATCGCCATTGCGAGTCGTCACTAAGTAGCCTTCAGGCAGTTCAATTGGTGCAACCGCAAAGCCGCTATCATCGACAAGCTGTTGAGCAACAAACTCACCCGATGAACGATCCAACCAGTGCAGATAACCTTCAGTATCACCCACGACTACATAACCATTAATAATAGCAGGTGCTGTCAGTAAGCGGTTTTCTAACAATGGAGTGCTCCACAGTTCAGTACCACTACGCGCATCAACCGCAACCACATGGTCTTTGTCGGTAACAACGAACAAACGGCTACCATCACTTGCTAAATCAATCGCTGATGAGTAGTTACGTTTCCAAATTGGCTTACCAGAACGAAGGTCGATAGCAATCAGCTGACCATTGATACCTACGGTATACAGGGTGCCACCAAGAACAATTGGAGATGCATCAACATCAACCAAACGATCAATTTCCGTTGCACCTTTTGGTGTGCCTACTGGCTGTTGCCAAATAAGCTGACCACGATCAACGATAGCCGCAGCTAGACGACCATTTGCTGTACCCCAGAATACACCACCAGAAACTGCAACAGGCGAGCTATCGCCACGCAGTGTTAGGCTTGGTACTTCCGTACTGATGGTCCATTTTTGTTCACCGCTTGCTTGATCTAACGCGATCAACATACCGCGACTGGTATGAACAATGACCATGTTGCTATCAGTTGCTGGGGATGCAAGCACCTCGCCATTGACTGATACACGCCACAGCTCTTCACCGGTCGATTCTTCCAGTGCGATCACTTCGCCATTTTCAGAACCAACAAAAACTTTACCGTAAGCCGCCGTTAAGCCACCCGATAAACGAGCCAATACGTCTTTCTCAAGATCGACTTTCCACAGCGCTTTACCTGTATCAGGATCAAGCGCTTTAACCATACCTTCACGGCTTGCAACAAACACTTTGTCGTAAGCCAATTCTGGCGTTAGTTTTGAAAAGTAGTGACCAATACCATCACCAACCGACGTAGACCATTCCTGACTAGGAGTGAACTCGCTGTTTACCGTTGGGACTGGAGCCATGATTACGGTGTCTTCTTCACCCGCACAGCCAGCTAGTAGGCCAAGAGCAATCGCACACAACGCCGCTTTTGGAAACATCTTCTTCATTCAAAGCGCCTTATTTAGCTAGGTCGTCAAGTTTGATTTGAAGCGTTTGGCTAGCGTCAACAGCTTGCTGTGCTTCTGTGTAAGCACTGTATGCTGCGTCTGTGTCGCCTTTACGAAGTGAGATATCACCACGCAGTTCAGCAACACGGCCTTTCCAAGATTCGTCTGTCATAGCAGCAAGATCAGTCAGTGCTGCGTCAAATTCACCTTGCTCAGCTTTAATACGTGCAATACGGTAAGTAAGTAGTGGCGCAAGTGCCGCGTCCTTAGTTGCCGATTTTGCCCACTCGAGCTGTTCAAGTGCCGCCGCTAGATCGCCTGCTTGTACTTGTACTTTTGCTAGTTGCATAGCAGCAAGTACTGAGTACTCAGCATCTTTGTTTGCGTCGATGAAAGCTTGAATATCAGATTGAGCATCAACACCCTTAACATCAAGAGCTGAAATTACAGAGGTGTAGCTTTCTGAAGCTGCTTCACGCGCTTCAACTACTGAATCTTGGTAATAGCGCCAGCCAAATAGACCACCTAAACCAATAACCGCACCAAAGATTACGGCTTTACCGTTCTCTTTCCACCAATCTTTAATGGCTTCAACTTGTTGCTCTTCGCTATCGTAAAGTTCCACTTCCTGTCCTCTTTAATTCTTTAAACGCCAGCATAGTGCTGACGTTAGTATTCATTATGAGCGTTTGCTCAATGGCTAATTAGATTAGCGCAGCAACTTTCTCTGCAACTTCCGTTTGAGACACGGTTTCTTGCTCGCCGCCAACCAGATCTTTTAACACAACTGTATTGTCAGCAACTTCGTTCTCACCAAGTACCAGCGCCACAACAGCACCTACTTTGTCAGCACGTTTGAATTGCTTCTTGAAGTTACCACCACCGAAGTGGTTCATTACACGCACGCCTTCAACGGTGTCGCGTAACTGATTCGCTAACTGCATGCCCGCGATCATAGTACCTTCGCCAGCAGCAACTACGTATACATCAACGCTACGACGAACTTCTGTTAGCTCTAGCGTTTCCATCATCAGAACCAGACGCTCTAGACCCATTGCGAAGCCAACTGCATTTGTTGCTTTGCCGCCTAGTTGCTCAACAAGACCATCGTAACGACCGCCGCCACATACTGTACCTTGAGCACCAAGGCTATCTGTGATCCACTCAAATACGGTGCGGTTGTAGTAATCTAGGCCACGTACTAGACGCTCATTAACTTGGTATTCGATACCAACAGCGTCAAGAAGTTCACACAAACCAGCAAAATGTTGCTTCGATTCTTCACCTAGATATTCAGATAGTCGAGGTGCGTCACCTAAGATAGCTTGAACATCAGGGTTCTTAGTATCAAGTACACGTAGAGGGTTAGTGTGCATGCGACGTTTGCAGTCTTCGTCAAGCACATCAATATGTTGCTCAAGGAAAGCCACTAACGCAGTGCGGTAGCTTACGCGATCTTCTTGAGAACCGATTGAGTTAAGCTCTAGGCGAACGTGCTTATCGATACCTAGCTCACGCCATAGACGTGCTGTCATCATGATAAGTTCTGCGTCAACGTCTGGACCGTCTAGGCCAAACACCTCAACACCACATTGGTGGAATTGACGGTAACGACCTTTTTGAGGACGCTCGTGACGGAACATTGGACCCATGTACCATAGGCGCTGTTCATCACGGTTGATAAGGCTATTTTGAATACATGAACGTACACAACCTGCTGTGCCTTCTGGACGCAGCGTTAGGCTATCGCCATTGCGGTCGTCAAAGGTGTACATCTCTTTAGAAACAACGTCTGTCTCTTCACCAACTGCACGGCTAAATAGGTTTGTTTCTTCAACGATAGGCATACGTACTTCGTTGTAACCGTATGCACTCACCACGTTTTTAACTGCGCTTTCTACTTTCTGCCACAGTGGTGATTGAGTTGGAAGGCAGTCGTTCATGCCTCGAATTGCTTGGATATTTTTAGCCACAGTATTTATTCCGTAATTTCTCACGACCAGGTGTTAGTGCGAATAGACAATCACACCCCATCGCGTTGTATTAATCTTCTAAGTTTTCTACATCAATGCGATTTGCTTTATCAAGCACTGACGCTTTTGCACGAATCTTAGCTTCAAGTTTGTCGACAAGGTCATCGTTGTCGAAGCGCTCTTTCTGACGCTTACCATCTTCGTAGAAGGCACTCTTACGTGCACTACCAGCTAAACCTAAGTGAGACACTTCAGCTTCACCAGGGCCGTTAACCACACAACCGATGATAGATACGTCCATTGGAGTGATCACGTCTTCTAGGCGCTCTTCAAGGGCATTAACGGTGTTAATAACATCGAACTCTTGACGAGAACAGCTCGGACACGCAATGAAGTTGATGCCACGCGAACGAATGCGCAAAGATTTAAGAATATCAAAGCCAACTTTGATCTCTTCAACCGGATCAGCCGCTAGCGATATACGCAGCGTATCGCCGATACCTTCAGAAAGAAGCATTCCTAAACCTACCGCTGACTTCACAGAGCCTGCACGCGCACCACCCGCTTCGGTAATACCAAGGTGGAGAGGTTGATCAATCTGCTTAGCCAGCAAACGGTAAGAACCGACAGCAAGGAATACATCAGAAGCCTTCACGCTGACTTTGAATTGATCAAAGTTCAGACGGTCTAGGATATCTACATGACGCATTGCTGATTCAACAAGCGCTTCTGCTGTAGGTTCTGTGTATTTCTCTTGGATCTCTTTCTCAAGAGAACCGCCGTTAACACCAATACGAATCGGAATATTCATATCACGTGCACAATCAACAACTGAGCGGATACGGCTTTCGTTACCGATGTTACCTGGGTTGATACGCAGACAGTCAACGCCGTATTCCGCCACTTTAAGTGCGATACGGTAGTCGAAGTGAATATCAGCAACCAAAGGAACAGAGACCTGCTGCTTGATTAGCTTAAAGGCTTCAGCTGCATCCATAGTCGGTACAGATACGCGAACGATATCAGCGCCAACTTTTTCCAGAGCTCTAATTTGAGCAACGGTCGCGGCTACATCTGTTGTTCTTGTGTTGGTCATGGATTGCACAGCAATTGGTGCACCATCACCGATCGGCACATCACCCACATAAATACGGGTTGATTTGCGACGAATAATAGGAGATTCGTGTTGCATATTAACTCTAAGGTAAGGTTATTCTAGCTACTTTGCCTGAAGTATACCCAGAAAGGTCGACAGGTTCACTTGCAAATGTCATTGATACGCCTTCTGGCGCACCTAGAATCACTTTATATGGCGCAGTTCCTGATAGATTTAACGACTGACCTGCTTTTTTGATGCCAGTCGACAAGGTTTTACCCGTTGCATCTTTTACTTGGATCCAGCAATCAGCGGTGAACTGCATCACTAGTTCGTTAGCCACAGCTTCAGGAGCCGTGCTAGCTTCAACCGTTTCTGCATTCGCAGCAGCTTCAGCAGTTGGTTCAGTCTCTGTTGTTTGTTGTGCAGAAGTTTCGTCAGCTGGAGTAACAGCATCTGAACTTTCTTCCGCATCGCTTATCGCAGCAAGGCCTTCAGCACCTTCAACAACAGAAGCACCCGCTTCGTTTTGTTCAGCTTCAATCACTTCTAAAGAGGTGAATTCAGGGGCAAGTGATTCTTCTACCGCTAGCTCTTCTGAGCTTTCAGTATTCGCTAAAGATTGAGATAGGGTGTCTTGCTGTTGGTTCTGCCACCACCAAAGTGAGGAGATACCCGCAATGACCGCAAAAATGCTCCAAGTCAGGATCATAATACGGCTGTTGTGCTTCTCGGTTTTGGTCTTACGAGAAAAACTCAGCATTTCTTGCTCTTGATGCTGAGCATCACCGGCATGATGCAGCGCACTCAATACGACTTTTTCGTCAAGATTGACGTATTTCGCGTATGAACGAATATAGCCACGCATAAACGTCGCCACTTGATCTGACTCGAATTGGTTTTCTTCAATTTGTTGGATCAGAGTAACGCGAAGTTTCAAGCGATCAGAAATCTGCTTTTGCGTTAAACCAAGAGATTCTCGTTTGTTCTTAAGCAGCGTTCCCGCTTCCAAAGCTGGAGCTACGTTTTCTTGCGCTTGTGTATCTTGTTCTGTGTTCATAGAGAGTGAACTTCTAAAGTATTATCGCAGGTTGAGGAGAGCGTTTTCTTATTGTCGTTTAAGCTCAATCTAACAACCCACGTTATGTGGAATTTTTCCTGCTATCTAAATCATCAACCCTTAAAGGCGAACATCATTCATTTATTATGGATGACCTTCTCAGGAAGCTAGTTTATCAAGTAGCCAACCTAAATAGACATATTGATGATCAGTAGCAAGCGAGCACTTAAATTAATTTAAGATTAGTTAATCATAAGCTAATGCCATTACAAGGCAAAAACACTTTAAACAAAATTTACCGTCAGCTCATGGTTTTGTCCAAAATTTGACGAAAAATGTAAGAAAGCGTGGACAAGAAGTCCAAAAAATCAAAAACTGCACCCCAGAAAAGCAACAAGCCAGAAGTAAGACTTCTGGCTTGTTTAGGTTCTAATCGCGTTTTATACCGCTTTTACTTCAATCACACCACCGGCAATCAAGTTCGCTTCAGAGGCTGCTTTAAGCATTTTAGTACGCTTGGTTCTATCAATCACATCACCGACTAACTGACCACACGCGGCATCAATATCATCACCACGAGTCTTACGAACGGTTACTGTGTAGTTGTATTCCATCAGCGTTTTTTGGAAGCGATCAATACGAGAGTTGCTTGGCTTCTTATAAGGCGACCCCGGGTAAGGGTTGAATGGAATCAAGTTGATCTTACAAGGCGTCTCTTTCATTAGCTCAGCAAGTTCACGTGCGTGGTCCATATCATCATTCACATGATCCAATAACACGTACTCAACCGTTACTTTACCGCGGTTAGCATTTGAAGATGCAATGTAACGACGAACAGATGCTAGGAAGTCTTGGATATCCCAACGGTCGTTGATCGGCATGATTTGGCTACGTAGTGCATCGTTTGGCGCATGTAGAGAAATAGCCAATGCGACATCGATGTTGTCTGTCATTTGGTCAAGGCCAGAAACAACACCAGAAGTTGATACGGTTACACGACGCTTAGACAGTGCGAAACCTAGATCATCAAGCATGATTTCTAATGATGGCATTAGGTTCTTCATGTTCAATAGAGGCTCGCCCATACCCATCATTACAACGTTAGTAATTGGACGACGACCGGTTTCTTTTTCTAGGCCTATTTCGCGAGATGCACGCCAGATTTGGCCAACAATCTCTGAAACTTTTAGGTTACGGTTGAAGCCTTGTTGAGCTGTAGAACAGAACTTACATTCAAGTGCACAACCAACCTGTGAAGATACACATAGCGTCGCACGGTCACCATCTGGGATGTATACCGTTTCAACGTCTTGGTCGCCAACGCTCATCGCCCATTTAATTGTGCCATCTGAAGAGTGTTGAGCTTCAGAAACAACAGGTGCAACAATCTCACAGCGACGTTGAAGTTTCTCACGTAACTTTTTGTTGATGTTATTCATTTGTTCGAAGTCATCGACACCGAAGTGATAAATCCACTTCATCACTTGCTCTGCTCGAAACGCTTTCTCATTCAGTTCTTCTGTGAAAAATTTACGAAGACCTTTACGATCAAAATCGAGTAGATTGACTTTAGCTGTGGTCATGATGCCTCTCAATGACGGAACAATAATTAAGGGCGCGAATTGTACAGGCTTTACGCAACTTCAACAAGCATTGTAAAACCCTGTGTTTATTAAGACATTCAAACTTAAGCGATTAAAATTTGAACAATTGTATTTATCGACCTGAGATTACCCAATTTAAACAAAGATTCCCGATTACACTCCTTCGTCGCTTTCGGGAATGACGTAAATAATCACCAATTGCTCGATAATATTTACCACGAGATGGTTGCTCCAAAGTTCCCCGTCATTCCAGAACTGAGGAACGAAGTATCTGGAATCTCCAATAACAAAAACAGATTCCCGATTACGCTCCTTCGTCGCTTTCGAGAATGACGACTAAATTGATTATCGAGAGCGTAAAATCCACTTACAAAAAAGACCTCACCGAGGTGAAGCCTTTAGAATAATTTGCAGTGCCGATTATTGAGCTGGGCGTGGGCAAATTTCAGATTCTGGGAAGAAGAATTCGATTTCGCGAGCTGCAGACTCAGGGCTGTCGCTGCCGTGAACTGAGTTGTAACGCATGCTGATTGCGTAGTCAGCACGGATAGTACCGCATGCCGCTTCTTCTGGGTTTGTTTTACCCATAAGTTCACGGTAACGAGCGATAGCGTTTTCGCCTTCAAGCACTTGAACCATGATAGGACCAGAAGTCATAAACTCTTTAAGAGCTGGGAAGAACTCTTTGCCTTCATGTTCAGCGTAGAAGCCACTCGCTTGCTCTTCAGTAAGACGAACCATTTTAGCAGCAATAATTTCTAGGCCTGCTTTTTCGATACGGTGGTAGATTTCACCAACAAGGTTACGCTTAACTGCATCCGGCTTAACAATTGAGAACGTTCTTTCTAGAGCCATAGGGATTCCTTCACTTCATTTTTTTGTTATTAAATACTGAAATTACTGAGATCTTTCGATCTGAGCTTTATGAATGAGCGGCACAAAATACCGCTCACCCTTATTATTATTTTGCTTGGTCGATAAGAAGACGAGCCAGTGTGCGAACGCCCATACCCGTTGCGCCTGCCGCCCACTTGTCACTTGCTGACTTACGGTAAGTACCCGCGCAATCCATATGAATCCAACCTTTTTTGTAATCATCTACAAAGTAAGAAAGGAATGCCGCTGCTGTACTTGCACCCGGTGTGTAATCGCCTGTGCTGATGTTTGAAAGATCAGCAAAGTTTGAAGGCAACATACCACGGTGGAAATCAGCAAGAGGCAGTGGCCATAAGCCTTCTTTCTCTTGGTTTGCCGCTGTTAGCGCTTGGTGAGACAACTCATCATCGAAGCTTAATAGTGCGTGGTAGTCGTTACCTAATGCGTTTTTAGCCGCGCCTGTTAGCGTTGCACAGTCGATGATCAGCTCAGGGCTTTGTGCACTTGCGTACATCAGGCCATCAGCTAGCACTAAGCGACCTTCCGCATCAGTGTTCATGATCTCAACTGTTTTACCGTTTTTGTAGGTAATGATATCGCCAAGCTTCAATGCGCGACCAGAGATCATGTTCTCTGCGCAACATAGAATAAGCTTGATGCGCTTGTTAAGACCGCGTTCAATCGCAAGACCTAAGCCACCAGTAATCGTTGCTGCGCCACCCATGTCAGCTTTCATCGCTGTCATGAATTGGCCTGGCTTGATACTGTAACCGCCCGAATCGAACGTAATACCTTTACCGACTAAACAGGCAAATACAGGTGCGTTTTCATCGCCTGTTGGGTTGAAGTCCAGTTGCAGCATTGCTGATGTACGCTCAGAGCCACGGCCGACCGCGTAGATGCCTTCCCAACCTTCGGTTAGTAGATCCTTGTCTTTAACGATCTTCGCTTTAACAGTGCCCGCTGGCGCCACTGACTTGATGTATTCTGCAGCCATTGTCGCAAGTTGACGAGGTGCCACTTCTTCAGCGGTTTTATTGATAATGTCACGCGTCCAGTCAGTTGCGCGAATACGAGCTTCAAGCTCAGTTTGATCGGCTTCTGAAAGTGCATCCCATTCCAATGCATTCTTTTTCTTTGGTCCACGGTAGCCTTGGTAGAAAGCCCAAACGCTTTCTAGATCCCAACCTTCACCACGAAGTGAAACGAATGCGATACCTTGTCCGTCAAGCGTACGACCCGCACGTTGAACTGCGCCTAGATCGTGGCCTTCACCAATGTGAATTGTCGCTCCCGCTTCTGAGAACGATAAAATAGCTCTTGCTCCCCACTGAGGCTGGGCAGCTTCTTGACTTAAAAATACTGACATCTGTGTAGACATGATTTCTCCTTGTCATGAACCACTTCGAGAGTGTGATTCTGATTATTTTTTATTAGCTCACTGATGTTAGCATTATGTAGGAGGAAAATGTCATTTTGATAAAAAAACGGACCATAAGGTCCGCTTTTTTTAGTAAGAATTGTTAACTTGGCTGCGTTTTATATTGGACTGATACCAACCCGCGACCAAATCATTAGACAAGAGGATTAATCCATCTCATCCATCCAGCACAAAATAATAGCCTCTAAGATTTTCTCATTCGAGTGGTTAGGCTCGTCGTCGAACTCTTCAAGGTCTAGCACCCATTGATGCAGATCGGTAAAACGTACCGTTTTAGGATCAGTATCAGGGTACAAATCACAAAGCTCAATTGCGATATCTCGCGAATCAATCCACTTCAAGCTCATAACACTTCCTTATATTTATTAGCGACGCTTGGTCACCTTTATGCTCTATATTCTAGGCCAGTTTTCTTAGTATGTTTGTCTAAGCAATAACTCTCTCAGTCATCGCTGTATTAGCCATGACTGAGAACAGGTTCTTAATGGTCTTCAGAAGCCAGGTTCAACGTGTACTTGGGAATCTCTACAACAAGATCCGTATCAGCCACTTTAGCTTGGCAACCCAAGCGAGATTCCATCTCTAAGCCCCATGCTTTATCTAGCATGTCGTCTTCTAGATCATCACTCTCTTCTAAAGAATCAAAACCTTCACGAATCACAACGTGACATGTTGTACATGCACACGATTTTTCACATGCGTGTTCAATACCAATACCGGCCTTCAATGCAACATCAAGAACCGTCTCACCAGTTTTTGCTTCTAAAACAGCGCCTTCTGGACATAGATCTTCGTGAGGTAAAACAATAATCTTTGGCATGTTTATCTATTCTCTAACTATTAAATATTATCGACTGACTGACCTGACAGTGCAGCACGAATTGATTTATCCATACGACGAGAAGCAAAGTCTTGGCTCGCTTTGTCGGTATTCTTAATTTCTAGTTCAATGGCATCAGCGTTGTCGCCATTACGCACTTCAATCAGTGCTTCAATCGCTTGAACAAGTTGTTGTTTGCCTTGCTCATCAAGTAGCTCGTCACCGTCGGCTTGCATTGCAGCGATAAGGCCTTCGATAACGCGATCCGCTTCTACGCGTTGCTCAGCAAGAGCACGCGCTTGCATGTCTTCTTTTGCAAACGTCATCGAATCTTTCAGCATGCTAGCCACTTCGTTGTCGCTTAGACCGTAAGAAGGCTTAACTTGGATTTCAGCTTGAACGCCAGTGCTCTTCTCCATTGCGGTAACCGATAGCAGGCCATCAGCATCCACTTGGTAAGTAACACGAATATGAGCTGCACCTGCTGTCATCGGCGGGATGCCTTTCAGAGCAAATCTAGCCAGTGAACGACAGTCGTCAACCATCTCACGTTCGCCTTGCACGGTGTGTACTGTCATTGCAGTTTGACCGTCTTTGAACGTGGTAAATTCTTGTGCGCGAGCAACAGGGATCGTGGTGTTACGAGGAATGATCTTTTCGACCAAGCCGCCCATGGTTTCGATACCAAGAGACAGAGGGATAACGTCCAGTAGTAGCATTTCAGAGTCAGGCTTATTACCCACTAAGATATCCGCTTGAATCGATGCGCCAATTGCAACCACTTCATCAGGGTTAATGCTGGTTAGTGGCGTACGACCAAAGAAGTCACCGACCATTTCACGTACAAGTAATGTGCGAGTTGAACCGCCGACCATCACGACTTCTAGAACTTCATCTGTATCAACTTCCGCATCTTTTAGTGCACGACGGCATGAAAGCAGTGTTTTCTTAACGAGCGGTTTGATGATCTCTTCAAACTCTTCACGAGTTAATGAACCAGACCAATCGAGTACGTCAACATCAACGCTTTCCGCTTCAGATAAGCCAATCTTCGCTTCTGTTGCGGCATCTAGAAGAATACGATTCTGTTCTGCTGTTAGCTCTGATAAGCCCATTTGTTCTTGGAAATGATCCGCAACTAAATGGTCAAAGTCGTCGCCGCCTAATGCAGAGTCACCACCTGTTGCTAAAACTTCGAAGACACCTTTAGATAGGCGTAGGATAGAGATATCAAACGTA
Source organism: Vibrio sp. 10N.239.312.D08 (assembly GCF_041466145.1). Lineage (NCBI taxonomy): Bacteria > Pseudomonadati > Pseudomonadota > Gammaproteobacteria > Vibrionales > Vibrionaceae > Vibrio > Vibrio sp. 10N.239.312.D08. The sequence goes on from NZ_JBFSSD010000030.1 coordinate 33,029, forward strand.
CCGCCACCTAAGTCATAAACAGCAATTACCCCTTCTTTACCTGAATCCAGGCCGTAAGCAATCGCAGCGGCAGTCGGTTCATTAAGAAGACGTAACACGTGGAGACCAGCAAGTTGCGCCGCGTCTTTCGTACCTGCACGCTGGGCATCATCAAAGTACGCAGGAACGGTAATCACAGCACCAGATAGCTCACCACCTAATGTAGACTCAGCACGTTGACCTAGCGCTCGCAGAATGTCTGCAGATACTTGAATTGGGTTCTTGTTGCCTTGTTCTGTGCGAATCATAGGCAGACCATTATCACTTTCTTCAAACTGATATGGCAGAGACGGGTATCGCTGTTGGATATCTGACAATGAACGACCGATTAGTCGCTTAACTGAGATAATGGTATTTTTAGGATCAGTCTGTGCATTTGCACGAGCTTCATCACCAGTCGTGTACGACTCTGACGTATAGTGAACAACGGAAGGAAGAATACTGCGACCTTGTTGATCAACCAGTGTGCTCGCCTCACCACTGCGCACTGCCGCAACCAATGAGTTTGTTGTACCTAAATCAATACCCACAGCAAGCTTGTGCTGGTGAGGAGCGGCGCTTTGCCCTGGTTCTGCAATCTGAAGTAGTGCCATGGATGTGTCCTTGTTATACGAACTAGCCGATCAGACGATCTTCAACTAACTCGATTTCATTCTTTAATTTTGCAATAAACTTAAGCTTTCTTACTCGGTCTGCAGCTTCTAACCAAGCCTCACTGTCGAGTTCTTGTTGGATAGCGCTTAATTGTTGTTTATACATTTTGCTAACCTTTCCTTCAAATGCAAACAAAGCATCTTCAGGATCAGAACTGTCGGCGATGTCTTCAAGCTCTTCACGCAATTCCATTTGCTCCATCAGGAACATAGGATCTTGCAGGGTCTGCTGCTCGCCGCGAATATCCTCACCATGTTGCACTAACAGGTATTCAGCTCGACTGATTGGATTCTTCAACACCTGGTACGCATCGTTAATTTGCGCAGCTTTTTGCACGGCTAATAGGCGATCACGCTCAGAAGCAGTGGCAAATTTATCAGGGTGGAATTGGCGTTGCAGATCTCTAAACTGAGAAGAAAGAAGGCTACCATCCAGTTGAAACTGAAGTGGTAGCCCAAATAATTCGAAATGATTCATGTAACGGTGGTCCTAAGTTTAGGCTCTTCAATCAGAGCCTAATTTTATTCTTCGCTCACTATAAACGCTTAACGATTGAAGCGTTTATACGTTGAAGCTCTCACCACAACCACATTCGCCTTTCGCGTTAGGGTTGTTGAATTCAAAACCTTCGTTTAGGCCTTCTTTTACGTAATCAAGCTCAGTACCGTCTAGGTAAACTAGGCTCTTTGGATCAATGATGACCTTAACACCTGAATGCTCAAACACTTCGTCTTCTTCGTTAAGCTCATCAACGAATTCCAGTACATACGCCATGCCCGAACAGCCAGTAGTTTTTACCGCTAAGCGCAACCCGATACCTTTACCTCGGTTATCTAGGAAAGCTTGAACTCGGCTTGCTGCCGTATCTGTCATGGTGATGGCCATACTACAACCTTGTGTTTTATATAAATTGAGAACTCAGGGGGAGCACAAAGGATGCTCCCAAATATTGCTTATTTTTTGTGATTACTTAATGAAACGATTAACGCTTCTTTTTGTAATCCGCAACTGCTGCTTTGATTGCATCTTCAGCAAGAATTGAACAGTGCACTTTCACTGGTGGCAACTCTAGCTCTTCTGCGATTTCAGAGTTTTTGATAGCTGCTGCTTCATCAATACTTTTACCTTTAACCCACTCAGTTACTAGTGAGCTAGAAGCAATTGCGCTACCGCAGCCGTAAGTTTTGAATTTTGCATCTTCGATAATACCTTCTGGCGTTACCTTGATTTGCAGTTTCATTACGTCACCACAAGCTGGTGCGCCAACCATGCCGCTACCTACACTTGGGTCTTCTTTATCAAACGAACCTACGTTACGTGGGTTTTCGTAGTGATCAATTACTTTTTCGCTATATGCCATGATAGTTACCTCGAATCCTCTATTTCCGTGAGATTAGTGATGAGCCCACTCAACAGTGTTCAAATCAATCCCTTCTTTATACATATCCCATAGAGGAGACATGTCGCGTAATTTGTTTACCGCTACACGAATTTGTGCAATCGCGTAGTCGATTTCTTCTTCCGTTGTGAAACGGCCGAATGAGAAACGTACTGAGCTGTGTGCCAGTTCATCGTTCAGACCAAGAGCACGTAGAACGTATGAAGGCTCGAGGCTTGCTGATGTACATGCAGAACCTGATGATACTGCTAGGTCTTTTAGAGACATAAGCAGAGACTCACCTTCAACGAAAGCGAAGCTCACGTTTAGGTTGTGTGGTACACGTTGGTCTAGGTCGCCGTTTACGGTTACCGCTTCTAGATCTTGAACACCTTTCAATAGGCGCTCACGAAGTGCTAGTGCGTGATCGTAATCTTTCTGCATGTCTTGTTTAGCGATGGCAAAAGCTTCGCCCATACCCACGATTTGGTGAGTAGCAAGAGTACCAGAACGGAAACCACGTTCGTGACCTCCACCGTGCATCTGTGCTTCAAGACGAATACGTGGCTTACGACGAACGTACAAAGCACCAATGCCTTTAGGGCCGTATGCTTTGTGTGCAGAAAGAGAGATAAGGTCAACTTTCATCTCTTTTACATCTAGTGGGATTTTACCCGCAGACTGAGCCGCATCAACGTGGAAGATGATCTTGCGTGAACGACATAATTCGCCGATTGCAGAGATATCTTGGATTACACCAATCTCGTTGTTTACGTGCATGATAGAAACAAGAACCGTATCTTCACGCATTGCTGCTTGTAGCTTGTCTAAATCAATGATGCCGTTTGCTTCAGGCTCAAGGTAAGTCACCTCAAAACCTTCACGCTCTAGTTGGCGACATGGATCAAGAACCGCTTTATGTTCTGTTTTACACGTGATTACGTGCTTACCTTTCTTCTCGTAAAAGTGCGCTGCACCTTTGATAGCAAGGTTGTCTGACTCTGTAGCACCTGACGTGAAAACAATCTCACGTGGGTCTGCATTTAGTAGATCGGCAATTTGCTCACGAGCATTATCTACTGATTCTTCTGCCTGCCAGCCGTAACGGTGTGAACGAGATGCAGGGTTACCGAAGTTACCGTCCATCGTCATGCACTGAACCATTTTTTCAGCAACACGTGGATCGACTGGGCATGTAGCTGAATAGTCAAAGTAAATAGGCAGTTTCATTTTCTACTCCAATGTAAAAACTGACCGCTAAGAGCGGGCATTAACACCGTGAGGTGCTGCACTAATCGTTGTAGTGCTCGTATTTTTATGTGCAAAACCATTATTAACCGCAAGATCGATATCTTGACGATCAGAAATCTCTAAAACTTCGTTATCTTTCATTAGCTCACCGAGCGTAATGTCATTTAAGAAGCTGCTGATTCGGGAGCTTAAATCACGCCAAAGAGTGTGAGTTAAACAACGACTACCACCTTGGCAATCTGCTCGACCGTGACACTTAGTTGCATCAACTGATTCGTCTACTGCAGCAATTACAGTTCCGACAGCGATGTCGCTCGCTTCAGCACCTAAACGGTAACCACCGCCAGGACCACGAACACTAGCAACTAAGCCAGCTTTACGTAACTTAGAAAATAGCTGTTCTAAGTAAGATAATGAGATGCCCTGTCGCTCTGAAATATCAGCCAGAGGAACTGGGCTTTTTTGCGAATGCAGTGCTACATCTAGCATAGCTGTTACCGCATATCTTCCTTTAGATGTAAGTTTCATATCACACCGAATCCACATTGTTTATGTGGTTGGAATCTTCCCATACCTGACTAAATTGGTCAAGTATTTAGTTGACTATTTTAGTCAAGTATTCACCCTTAGAGTTTGTGTGGTTTTTATTTGTCGTTTTTGCTCTTCTCAATTGAAGTCAAAATGCCGCGTAGAGTGTTGATCTCTTGCAACTCTGGACGAGCTCGACTGAACAGACGACGTAGTTTATTCATCACCTGACCCGGTTTATCCTTAGAGATAAATTGGGTATCAATGATCACTTTTTCAAGGTGTTCATAGAACATTTCTAGTTCTTCGTGACGTGGGTACTCATCTTGTTGCTGTGGTTGATATTGGCTCGCAACCATATCAAGGTGTGCCACGCGAACTTCATAGCTTAGCGTTTGTACCGCCATTGCTAGGTTCAGTGAACTGTATTCAGGGTTGGCTGGGATACATACATGGAAGTGGCACTTCTGAAGCTCATCGTTAGTCAAGCCAGTGCGCTCACGGCCGAAGACCAATGCGACTGGGTGCTTTTGACCTTCAACGGCAAACTTTTGTCCGCATTCACGAGGCTCTAGCATTGGCCATTCAAGCGTTCTTGAACGAGCACTTGAACCAACCACCAAACCACAGTCTTTTACTGCTTCATCCAATGTAGACACAATGGTCGCGTTTTCTGCGATGTCACCAGCACCCGCAGCCAGTGCTAAGGTCTGCTCGTCAACTTCACATTGAGGGTCTACAAGAACTAATTGACTCAAACCCATCACTTTCATTGCGCGAGCTGCTGATCCGATATTTCCCGAATGAGACGTACCAACCAGAACGACTTTTACATTGTCTAACATGCTATATGACACCACTTTAAAAATAATCGCGAGATATTAACACATAGCAAAGTAAAATGGTCAGACCCTTCGCGTAATGTGAAACCAAGAGTTCAAAAAATAACCACTTCCCTTTTGGTAAAACTTTGGTATACTCGCCGCCGCTTTAAATTGTTCTTTAACATCTTGTGGGAAAAACCATATGCATCCAATGCTAAACATTGCGATACGCGCTGCGCGTAAAGCTGGCAACCATATTGCTAAATCTCTAGAAACAACTGATAAGATCGAATCGTCTCTAAAAGGTAACAACGATTACGTTACTAACATTGCTCAAGAAGCTGAGTACATGATCATTGAGACAATCAAAGCATCTTACCCAGAGCACAGCATTATTTCTGAAGAGAAAGGCCTGACTGAAGGTAAAGACTCTGATGTACAATGGATCGTTGACCCACTGGATGGCACCAACAACTTTGTAAAAGGTTTCCCTCACTTCTCTGTATCTATCGCTGTTCGCATGAACGGTCGTACAGAAGTTGCTTGTGTTTATGACCCAATGCTAAACGAGCTATTCACAGCTCAACGTGGCGCTGGCGCTCAACTTAACAACGCTCGTATGCGTGTTACTCAACTAAAAGACCTTCAAGGTACTGTTCTAGCGACTGGTTTCCCATTCAAGCAAAAACAACACTCTGAATCTTTCATGAAGATCATCTCTGGTCTATTCATCGACTGTGCTGATTTCCGTCGTACAGGTTCTCCTGCTCTTGACCTATGTTACCTAGCAGCTGGCCGTGTTGATGGTTACCTAGAACTTGGCCTTAAGCCATGGGATCTAGCAGCTGGCGATCTAATCGCTCGTGAAGCTGGTGCTATCATGACTGACTTTGCTGGCGGTACTGATTACATGACTTCTGGTAATGTTGTTGCTTCAAGCGCACGTGGTGTTAAGTCTATTCTTAAGCACGTTCGTGAGAACGCTAACGAAGGTATGCTGAAGTAATTCAGACCTTACGTTAACGCTCCCTATTTTAAGGGCGCATAAAAATTCCAAAGCCTCGCTATATAGCTATAGCGAGGCTTTTTTGTATCTGCGATACGAGATACGAGATACGAGATACGAGATACGAGATACGAGATACGAGATACGATCAGGATGTCTCTTAGTGAAATGAAGTTCAACATACTTCAACGCTAAATTGTATTGAGCTTCCCTAGAATACAGACGTAAAAAAACCGCTAGTTGCCTAGCGGTTTTTTTGGTTTAGCGAAACTTATTAAGCCAAGGCCTAAGGCATCTCGTCAAACTCTTCACCTTCTTTGTCCACTTGTGGTGGCATTAGGTGTTCACGCGTAATACCTAACTTCATAGCCAGTGCAGATGCAACGTAGATAGAAGAGTAAGTACCAACCGTAATACCCAGTAGAAGTGCAGTCGCGAAGCCGTGAATCATAGCGCCGCCCTGAACGAACAGTGCGATAACTACGAATAACGTGGTACCAGAAGTGATCAATGTACGGCTCAATGTTTGTGTGATTGAGCTGTTCAGTACTTCAGGTGCTTCACCCTTACGCATCTTACGGAAGTTCTCACGGATACGGTCGAATACAACAATGGTATCGTTGAGGGAGTAACCGACGACCGTTAGCAAGGCTGCTACGATGGTAAGGTCGACCTCAATTTGCATTAGAGAGAACACACCCAGAGTGATGATAACGTCGTGCGCCAGTGCTAATACTGCACCCGCAGCCAAACGCCATTCAAATCGCACTGATACGTAGATCAAGATACAGATAAGAGAAACTAGAATAGCAAGGCCACCCGCTTCTGTTAATTCGTCACCCACGTTAGGACCAACGAACTCGATACGACGCATTTCAACTTGCTCACCAGTACCATTCTCAATAGCAGAAAGGATTTGGTTACCAAGCGTTTCGCCCGCTACGCCATCACGTGGACGTAAACGAACCATCACATCACGAGCTGAACCGAAGTTCTGTACCGTTGCATCACCAAAGCCTTCGGCTTCTAGTGCACTACGAATATCAGGAAGGTGTGCCGGTTGTTCAAAACCAACTTCAATCAGAGTACCGCCAGTAAAATCTAGACCCCAGTTCAACGATTTCGTTGTTAGGGTGAAGATAGCAGTACCAATCATCAAGATAGAAAAAACAAAGGCAACCTTTGACCAACGCATAAAGTCGATCATTTTGTCTGCTTTTAGAATCTGAAACATATTAATTCCTAGCCTTAGATCGACAGTTTTTTAACACGTTTTCCGCCATACATCAGGTTCACGATACAACGTGTTCCGATAATAGCTGTAAACATTGAAGTCAAGATACCGATAGACAGCGTTACCGCGAAGCCTTTGATAGCACCCGTACCCACAGCAAATAGAATGATTGCTGTTAGTAGTGTGGTGATGTTGGCATCGGCGATTGTGCTGAATGCGTTCGCGTAACCTTGGTGAATCGCTTGTTGTGGACTGCGTCCATCTCGAAGCTCTTCACGTATACGCTCAAAGATCAGAACGTTCGCATCAACCGCCATACCAACCGTTAATACGATACCGGCAATACCTGGTAGGGTCATGGTAGCCCCCGGAATCATCGACATAACACCGATAATCAACACCAAGTTAGCCATTAGCGCAACGTTCGCAATCAGACCAAAGCTACGGTAGTAAAGCAGCGTAAACAGCATTACAGCAGCCATACCCCAAACCATCGCCATGATACCCATATCGATGTTTTGCTGCCCCATAGATGGACCAATGGTACGTTCTTCTACAATCGAGATAGGCGCAATCAATGCACCAGCACGCAGTAGAAGTGCCAAGTTATGAGCTTCAGCCGTTGAATCGATACCAGTAATACGGAAGTTACGGCCTAGCGCAGATTGAATCGTCGCTTGGTTAATCACTTCTTCGTGCTTACTCAAGATAACTCGACCTTCCGGTGTTTTACGACCGCTGTCTTTGTACTCTGCAAATACCGTTGCCATTAGCTTACCGATATTCTGACGAGAGAATGCAGACATCTTGCTACCACCTTCGCTGTCTAGCGAGATGTTAACTTGAGGACGACCATATTCATCAACACTTGAGCTTGCATCAGTAATACTTGAGCCGCCTAGAATAACGCGCTTCTTAAGTACCACAGGACGACCATCACGATCTTGCTTGATTTCGCTACCCGCAGGGGCACGACCAGAAGCGGCAGCGGCTAAGTCAGCACTGCTATCCACTTCACGGAACTCAAGCGTCGCGGTAGCACCAAGAATTTCTTTAGCGCGAGCCGTGTCTTGAACACCAGGCAATTCCACTACGATACGGCTAGAGCCTTGACGTTGAACCAAAGGTTCAGCAACACCAAGTTCGTTAACACGGTTACGTAGAATGGTAATGTTTTGCTCTACCGCATAGTTGCGGATTTCTTGAAGACGAGCCTCTGTGAAGCTAGCAACCAAAGAAAAACGACCATTAGATTCAGAATCTACAAACGTCATGTCTTGGTGCTTAGATTGCAGTAGCGATTTCGCTTCAGCAAGCTGCTCGGCGTTACGTAGAATCACTTCAACCGCATCTTTACCAGATGGGCGAATTGCACGGTAACGGATTTTTTCTTCACGAAGTTCGCTACGGAACGCTTCTTCTTGTTGGCCAACCAGCTTTTGCATCGCAGCGTCCATATCCACTTCCATCAAGAAGTGAACACCACCACGTAGGTCAAGACCAAGCTTCATTGGTGCAGCACCAATAGATTCAAGCCAATCAGGAGTTGAAGCAGCTAAGTTTAAAGCAACGATTACGTCTTCATCTAATGCTTCAGTGATGACATCACGAGCACTAATTTGAGAGTCTGTATCGTTAAAGCGAACAAGAATGGAACCGTTTTCTAGAGCAACGGATTTAGTAGAAAGGTTTTCAGCTTCAAGAGCATTGGTGACAGCATCCAGCGTAGACATATCTACAGAGGCGCCGCGCGCCCCTGTAACTTGAACTGCCGGATCTTCACCGTATATATTCGGAAGTGCGTACAACGCAGCGATGGCGATAGTAAACACCACCATCAGGTACTTCCATAACGGGTAACGGTTTAGCACAGCGAGGATCCTCTAGCTGTTTATAGAGATTTCAGAGTACCTTTTGGTAGCACTGCTGTAACGAAGTCTTTCTTGATAACTACTTCGTTGTTTGCATTCAGTTCGATAGCAACGTAGTCACTGTCTTCTGCAATCTTAGTGATCTTGCCGATTAGGCCGCCGCTTGTAAGAACTTCATCGCCTTTGCCCATAGAAGACATAAGGTTCTTGTGCTCTTTAACACGCTTAGCTTGTGGACGGTAGATCATGAAGTAGAAGATCACAGCGAACATACCTAGCATGATAAGCATTTCGAAACCGCCGCCTGCTGGTGCACCTTCTGCTGCTGCGTGAGCTTGAGAAATAAACATTTAAAACATCCTCTATTTATATTTTCGTAATTGTTTGTCTAATTGGGTTGCATCCCTTTATTTTCAAGCCCCATCACTCGGAAGAGAGATAGGGCTCGCAAAAAAGAAATACTAAGATTCTTTACCTAGTGGTGGCACTTCACGCCCCATTCTTGCGTAGAACTCTGCAACGAACTCTTCAAAGCGGTCTTCATCGATAGACTGACGAATGTCTGACATTACTCGTTGGTAGAAACGCAGGTTATGAATCGTGTTCAGTCGAGCACCTAGGATTTCGTTACAACGATCCAAATGGTGTAAGTACGACTTGCTGTAGTTCTTACAAGTGTAACAGTCACACTCTGAATCTAGTGGTGTTGTATCGGTTTTATGCTTCGCATTACGGATCTTGATCACACCTTCAGTCACAAACAGGTGGCCGTTACGTGCATTTCGCGTTGGCATTACACAGTCAAACATGTCGATACCGCGACGAACACCTTCAACCAAGTCTTCCGGTTTGCCTACGCCCATTAGGTAACGTGGCTTATCTTCTGGCAGTTGAGGACATGTGTGCTCAAGAATGCGGTGCATATCTTCTTTTGGTTCGCCTACTGCTAGGCCACCTACTGCGTAACCGTCAAAACCAATTTCTGTTAGGCCTTTAACGGATACATCACGAAGGTCTTCGTACACGCCACCTTGAACGATACCGAACAGTGAGTTCGGGTTTTCAAGTTTGTCGAAGTGGTTACGTGAACGCTCAGCCCAACGAAGAGACATCTCCATTGAGTCTTTTGCTTCTTTGTGTGTCGCAGGGTAAGGCGTACACTCATCGAAGATCATTACGATGTCTGAACCTAAATCTTTTTGGATTTCCATAGACTTCTCAGCGTCCATGAAGATCTTGTCACCGTTTACAGGGTTACGGAAATGAACACCCTCTTCAGTGATTTTACGCATTGCACCTAGGCTGAATACTTGAAAGCCGCCTGAATCAGTCAGGATAGGACCGTGCCAGTTCATGAAATCGTGCAGGTCACCGTGCATTTTCATGATTTCTTGACCAGGACGTAGCCATAGGTGGAATGTGTTACCTAATAGGATTTCAGCACCTGTGTCTTTTACTTCTTCAGGTGTCATACCTTTAACAGTACCGTAAGTACCTACAGGCATGAATGCTGGGGTTTCAACGGTACCGCGTTCAAACTGAAGTTGACCACGACGTGCGCCGCTATTAGTTTTTTTAAGTTCGTATTTTAATTTCACGAAGCCTCCAATATGCCAGAGAAACAATCTGACTGTTAATTCAGAACCTTAGGCCAAACAAAAGTTCAGTCTAGTGGGTTCTATGAGGAGCGGTCGCGTATTCCTTGCGAGAGATTAGACAGACACCCTGCCCGACTCCTAGCTTACTGCTAGCACCCGTAAATTCTAATGTATATCGTTTATAACTAGCTTAAATTAGCTTGTTTTCTTATTGATGAACATGGCATCACCGTAGCTGAAGAAACGATATTCGCTCTTCACTGCGTGATCGTATGCGCCCATCACGTTGTCGTAACCTGCAAATGCACTCACCAACATAATCAGTGTTGATTCTGGCAAGTGGAAGTTGGTAATCAAGCAATCCACCAACTGGTATTCATAGCCAGGGAAGATGAAGATTTCTGTATCACCAAAGAAAGGAACGAGCTCAGTGCCTTTCTTCAATGCATCTTGAGCTGCACTTTCTAGTGAGCGTACTGATGTTGTACCAACAGCAATAATACGGCCGCCACGGGCTTTTGCTGCAGCTACGGCGTCAACCACTTCTTGCGGCACTTCAACGTACTCAGCATGCATGTGGTGATCGTTAATATTATCAACTTTTACTGGCTGGAACGTACCAGCACCAACATGAAGCGTCACGTAAGCAAACTCAACACCTTTTTCTTTCATGTCAGCCATTAGCTTGTCATCAAAGTGAAGGCCTGCTGTTGGCGCTGCAACCGCACCCGGCTTTTCATTATAGACAGTCTGGTAGCGCTCTTTATCTGCATCTTCATCAGGACGATCGATGTAAGGAGGCAGTGGCATGTGACCAACACTGTTAAGAATCTCTAAAACGCTTTGATCAGATGTGAAATGGATTTCGAATAACGCATCGTGACGCGCCACCATTTCAGCTTCATATTCATCGTTCTCACCAAGGAACAACTTGGTACCCGGCTTCGGTGATTTAGAACAACGAACATGCGCAAGAATGCTTTTCTCATCAAGCATACGTTCAACCAGCACTTCAAGCTTACCGCCTGATGCCTTGCGACCAAATACACGAGCTGGAATCACTCGAGTGTTATTGAAAACAACAAGATCGCCTGGCTCAACCAAGTCTAAAACGTCTTTAAACGAACCATCAGCTAGGTTACCGCTGTTGCCATCTAATTTAAGCAGGCGGCTTGCTGTACGCTCCTCTTGAGGGTAGCGAGCAATGAGTTCATCTGGTAGGTCAAAGTGAAAATCTGAAACTTGCATGTGTCTAGTCTTGTCTTAGTTGATGAGATTTGTGCCGTTGACGAATCATAAATCGTAGTTGCTGGATAATCGTTACGGTAAGTCAATCGTTACCAGAAACACATCGCAAACACGACTAAAAATTTCGCAGTGGGCTAGTATAGGCACACGAGCCGCAATAGCAAGGTTTACAGCACTGGATTATTGTAAAGAGGCGTAAAATAATGCGACTGATTCACCTCCTCAAGCTAAAGAATTAGTTGCATAAAACTCACCCAAGAATGCGTCAGATCTCAGTTATTTTTTGGATAAAAAACTATAGTAATAGCAACAAATAAAAAAGAAGGAGGTTCGTATGATCAAGGTTGAAGATATGATGACTCGCAACCCTCATACCCTATTGCGCTCACACTCACTGGCCGATGCTAAGCACATGATGGAAGCACTTGATATCCGCCATATTCCGGTCGTCGATTCCGACAGGCAACTACTAGGTGTCGTCACACAACGAGACGTTCTCGCCGCTCAAGAATCCAGCCTACAAAACATCCCACAAGCTCAATCTTTTACTCTTGCTACTCCCCTCAACGACATCATGCACAAAAGTGTTATGTCGGTAGAGCCGCGTGCAGGATTAAAAGAATCGGCTATCTACATGCAGAAACATAAAGTGGGCTGTTTACCTGTCGTAGAAAACCACGAACTAGTAGGCATTATTACAGACAGCGATTTTGTCACGATAGCGATCAATTTACTGGAGCTGCAAGAAGAAGTAGAGCCAGAAGAAGCAGAAGTAGAGTAACGCTCGGAATTGATATAAAGAAGAGCGGCCAATTCAGCCGCTCAGAGGGATTGTTGTCGCAGCGGATTATTATAGAAGCTCAGATACCACATCCGCTAATTGATGGAATGTCTCACGACGCGAAGAGCTTGGTCGCCAGACAAGGCCAATATCTCGGTAGGCCTGCTGACCAGGAGGATCGATCACAACGAGATTCTGGTTTTCCAATAAACCGTGGTCGATCGCCATTTGCGGAATAAAGGTGGTTCCTAAACCATTGGCCACCATTTGCACCAATGTGTGAAGGCTCGTCGCAGTGAACGGGTTGATCTTCTCTTTATCCGTTAACTTACAAGCCGACACAGCATGCTCGGTTAAGCAATGCTCGTTCTCCAACAAAAATACAGATTCGTCTGGCAGGTCATCGTATTTAATCGGAACGCGAATACCATCAGCTTGATTGCGACTGATCACCATCCGGAAAGGGTCTTGCCCAACAACTTGGCTTTCCATATTGTCGATATCGACAGGCAAAGCCAGAATCAGCACATCTAAGTCTCCATGACGCAGCGCAGCCAATAGGTTGGTCGTTGTGTCTTCACGTAACAGCAAATTTAATTGTGGAAAGCGCTGGTTGGCTTCCTGTACCAAATCGCACAAAAGGAACGGCGCTATAGTAGGAATACACCCGACTCGCAGCTGCCCTTGCATCGCATCCCCGTTACATAGATTTCCAAGCTCTACGAGATCTTGTCCTTTCGCTAGTAGCTCTCGACCGTGCTTGACCACCAGCTCACCTGCTTGCGTGAAAACTAGCGGGCTCTTTTTATCTTTCTTCTCATAAAGCGGGCAACCAATCAGCTTTTCTAGGTTTTGAATGCCTTTACTTAGCGTAGATTGACTGACGAAACAGCGATCTGCGGCATCACTGAAATGACGAGTTTCGTGAAGAGTAACAAGATAGTGAAGTTGCTTAAGACTTGGCCATTTATTCATGAAATTACTTTGTAATATGAGTAGGATAAGTTAGGTAAAGGTCATTCGACCTAAGGACAGGACAAAGAATAAGCTTATCGCTTTTTTCGATTAACTTAATCTATTTAATTCGCTTTTTTCTATAGTACCGATTGTACTATAGTTTGTCGCGTAGAAACGGAGCCCAAACAAAGATGTGTTGGGCCAACTAATTTTTTAGGAGATTCCAAAATGGTACTAGTAGGTCGTCAAGCCCCTGACTTTACTGCAGCAGCTGTTCTAGGTAACGGTGAGATCGTTGATAACTTCAACTTCGCAGAATTCACTAAAGGTAAGAAAGCTGTAGTTTTCTTCTACCCACTAGACTTCACTTTCGTTTGTCCTTCAGAGCTAATCGCTTTCGACAACCGTCTTGAAGATTTCCAAGCTAAAGGCGTTGAAGTAATCGGTGTTTCTATCGATTCTCAATTCTCTCACAACGCATGGCGTAACACTGCTATCGCTGATGGCGGTATCGGTCAAGTTAAATACCCTCTAGTTGCTGACGTTAAGCACGAGATCTGCAAAGCATACGATGTTGAGCACCCAGAAGCAGGCGTTGCTTTCCGTGGTTCTTTCCTAATCGACGCTGACGGCCTTGTACGTCACCAAGTAGTTAACGATCTTCCACTAGGTCGTAACATCGACGAAATGCTACGCATGGTAGACGCACTAAACTTCCACGAGAAGAACGGTGAAGTTTGTCCTGCACAATGGGAAGAAGGCAAATCAGGTATGGACGCATCTCCAAAAGGTGTTGCAGCATTCCTATCTGAGCACGCTGACGACCTAAGCAAGTAATTACCTCTTAAGCCCGAACTCAACGCGGGTTAATGGTTGGAAGATTCTCTTTAAAGAGACATAAAGCATAAGCTAATAGCGCAAAGCGCACCGCCAATCAGTTAAGAAGTAAAGTCCTATTAAAAGCCCGAAGTTAACGCTTCGGGCTTTTTGTTTTCCCCCTCCTCGCTCCCCTAGACTGACTCTTGTAATAGATAATTGAGGTAGCGATAAACCTAAACTTTACCTCTATTTTCCCTTATCCCCATCTATTCAGAATCACACCTAGATTGCTATTATTTCATCAGTATCTTTTTGAACGGATAAACACGATGAACACCGAAATTGAAGTCTGTATCGATAACTTAGAATCTCTTCATAACGCACTATCTGGTGGCGCGAATCGAATTGAGCTTTGCTCTTCATTAGCACTTGGCGGATTAACTCCAAGCTTCGGAATGATGAAACAAGCGGCAATAGTTTCGTCGGTTCCGGTCTACGCTATGATACGCCCAAGACAAGGCGACTTCATTTTCGATAACGACGATATGCTCTGTATGCTTGAAGATATTGAAGCTTGCGCAAATGCAGGATTGGATGGGGTCGTACTTGGTGTGTTAGCGCCGAACGGAAGTATTGATATGCCAAAGATGCAACAACTGGCTGACAAAGCGCACTTGTTAAAGCTTGGGATTACCTTCCACAGAGCCATCGATCAAAGCTCTGATTTCCAAGCAGCATTAGAACAAATCATTACACTTGGATGCGAAAGAGTCCTGACATCAGGGCTTGCTGCTAATGCTGAGCAAGGTATCGATGTATTGGCTGCAATGGTCAAACAAGCCGATGGACGAATTGATATCATGGCGGGGGCTGGCGTTAACGCTGCGAATGCCAAAATGATTCAAAGCGCTACCCAAGTACCTGCTCTTCACCTTTCAGGTAAATCGACAAGGCCGAGTCTAATGGAAAACAACTCAAGTGCTCAAATGGGCAGTGATGATATTGATGATTATCAGATACCAGTAACTGATGCTAGCAAGATATCCAGTGTGAGAGCCGCCCTCACCGCTTAGGGCAATAGTCGCCAGCATAAATCCAGAGAACCTCGCTGACTAATCTAACTGACTGACGTATATTAGATTTAATAGCGCAGAAAATTTTCATGGATAGATATGGCTAAAGACTTATTCAGCTCTCTTGATTTAAACCTGTTACGAAGCAAAACATGTTTGGAAGAAACCAAATCCACGGCTTTCAGGCTGAAATTGGCGTGGCAAGTTATGACGGTACGAAAACGCGCTCAGGCGAAGTAGAAGAGAAAACAACACATGGTATAAGCCTAGGTGGTGCCTACGTTTACCAAGCGACACCAATGCTTGGATTACGTGCTGGTGTTGATATGAATATTTTTGATCACAACAAAACCTTTGTGCCTTACGACACAACGGTCAATTTCAATCTTGGTGCCATTATTAGTTTCTAAAGATAAGCTCTATTTTAGTGCGTCATCAAGGCTTTGATCACCGAGGTGACGTACATCTTTACCCTTCACAAAGTAAATAATGTATTCGCAGATATTTTGGCAGCGGTCTCCCACTCGCTCAATCGCACGAGCTGACCACATCACCTGCAAAATATTAGGGATGTTCTTAGGGTCTTCCATCATATAGGTCATTAACTGACGAATAACGGCTTCGTATTCCGCATCCAACTTATCATCAAGTTTGTGAACTTCAGCAGCCGCATCAACATCCATACGAGCAAAAGCATCTAACACTTGGTGAAGCATGGTGATTGCCTGACGGCAAAGAGGCTCTAACGAAACATGGAATTTTTGCTCTTTGGTTGAAGGGATCTCAATAGCACCTTGCGCAATTTTAGAAGCAACATCGCCAATACGTTCCAGATCGGTAATGGTTTTGATGATCGCCATAATCAAACGCAGATCCTTCGCTGTCGGCTGACGCTTTGCAATGATTCGAGTACACGCCTCATCAATCGACACTTCCATCGCATTCACTTTGTGGTCATCACGAATCACTTTTTTGGCCAATTCAACATCGTCTTTATGAAGCGCCTGCATTGCAAACGAGAGTTGCTGCTCCACTAACCCGCCCATGGTCAATACATGAGTACGGATCGATTCTAACTCGACATTGAATTGCCCTGAAATGTGGCGACCGAAATGCATACTTGCTCCTTGAAAGAAATGAAGAAAGCCATTTTTGTAGAGTGACTTAGCTCTAGTGACACCTTTGGAGAGGTTAGCCATATCTACCAGTAATGTAGTCTTCCGTCTGGTTTTTCAATGGAGACGTAAAAATTGAGTCCGTATCTGAGTACTCGATCAATTTTCCCATATGAATAAAGGCAGTATGGTCACTTACACGCGCGGCTTGTTGCATGTTGTGGGTAACAATCACCACTGTGTATTGCGTTTTGAGATCGTTGATCAACTCTTCAATCGTCAAAGTAGAAATCGGATCGAGTGCCGATGTCGGCTCATCTAACAACAGCACTTCAGGCTCAATCGCAACCGCACGAGCGATAACCAAACGCTGCTGTTGACCGCCAGATAAACCAAAAGCATTCTCATGCAACCGATCTTTCACTTCATCCCATAACGCAGCAGCGCGCAGAGAGCGTTCAACCGCATCATCAAGGTCTCGGCTGTTGCTAACGCCTTGTAGCCTCAAGCCATAAACCACATTCTCATAGATAGATTTAGGAAAAGGGTTTGGACGCTGGAATACCATACCCACACGGCGTCGTAAGGTCGCAACATCCACCTTAGGGTGATAGACGTTCTTGCCATGAAGCTTCACTTTCCCGGAAACCTTACAGCCTTCAACAAGATCGTTCATGCGATTAATGCAGCGCAGCAGAGTCGACTTACCACACCCAGAAGGGCCGATAAACGCCGTCACCTGCCCCTTCGGGATCTGCATCGAGATATCATCAAGTGCTTGGCTCTCTTTATAGTAAAGATTTAGCCCTTCGATCGAGATAGCAATTTGCTCATCCTTCAGATTGTGAACATCAAGTGGTGCTTGGTAACCCAAGGTTTCATTAATCGAGAACATCTAATCTTGTCCTAAGGTTCGGTATTTTTCACGCAAGTTATTACGGATATTGATGGCTGTTAAGTTCAACCCAACAATCACCGTAACCAATAAAAATGAAGTCGCATACACTAAAGGTCGTGCCGCTTCGATATTAGAGGTTTGAAAACCAACATCATAGATATGAAAGCCTAAATGCATGAACTTTCTATCTAAGTGTAAATACGGAAACTGACCATCGACTGGCAAGCTAGATGCCAATTTAACAACACCCACCAGCATAAGTGGTGCAACTTCCCCCGCGGCTCTCGCGATTGCCAAAATTAAACCAGTGATAATCGCTGGGCTTGCCATCGGTAAAACAATGCGCCAAAGCGTCTCAAATTGAGTCGCACCAAGCGCTAATGAACCGTGCCTCACTGCACTAGGAATACGCGTTAAGCCCTCTTCCGTGGTTACGATAACGACTGGAAGCGTCAAGACCGCTAAGGTTAGTGCTGACCAAAGTAGACCCGGCGTACCAAATGTCGGTGCTGGCAATCGCTCTGCATAGAACAACGTATCAATCGAGCCACCAATGGTATAGACGAAAAAGCCTAAACCAAAAACGCCATACACAATCGACGGTACACCCGCCAAGTTAATCACGGCGATACGAATTAAACGTGTTAGTGCGTTGTTTTTTGCGTATTCATGAAGATATATCGCAGCGACTACCCCAAGAGGCATCACGACGATCGACATGAGAATAACCAACAGTACTGTGCCAAAAATAGCAGGAAACACACCGCCTTCAGAGTTTGAGTCTCGTGGGTTCTCTGATAAGAACTTCCAAACTTGTTTGCCCCAGTGCCCAACCTTTTCTAGGTAAGACATATTATTTGGGTACCAATAATCCAGAATGTGACTTAGCGAAATCTCGACCTGCTCGCCTGTCATATCCTCAACGAGTAAGCTTTCGACATTAAGTTGCGTTCTAAGGTGCTCAAGCTTAACTTCGGCTTCACCTAACTGGCGGTTTAATTCCAGTTTAGTTTGAGTATAGGTTTTAAGGTATTCATCGCTCACTGACTCATTGAGTTCAAGCTTACGCTTTTCTAAGCGCAGGTTTTCCAATTGCCAGCTGATATTGCGAATTTCTTGGTTCACGACACGCGACGTTTCTTTACGTAGCGCATCAGCGAACGCCAAGCCTTGTTCGAGCTTTTGGTCTATGTTCGAATCAAAGGTGCCAGAAGCGGTTTTAAAACCCACCGGCTTACCAAAGAAATAACCACCTCGACTTCGTTCAATCACAACCCAATCAAGCGGGGTAGTGGGTTCACGTAAGTTAACATCCAGAATAGAAACAAAGTCCGCAGGGTACAGTTCTCTGTTAGCAACTTTGATGCTTAAGCGCTGTATCAGCCCAGTCGACAAATTTTGAGGAGACAAAAGGTCATGGACTTGTGGAACTTGCTCTATCGGGATGTATTTTCGTTCATATAACTGACCAACCAATACATCTTGTTTTGATACGGTTTCGTCAAGATCGACCACTAGCGATAAGTCTTTGGAGTCAACTTGCCATTGATACAAAGGTGCGGGCCAAAAATAGGTTAAGCCCTTCCAACCAATCAGCAGCATTAGGCCAAGAACAGAAAGCATACTGATGCTCACCGCCCCGCCCGTAAGCCAGATCCACGGAGAGCCCGATTTAACCCAAGATAATAATGACTTCAGTTTATTCATCATGATCGACCTTGCTCTTGGCGTGCTGAAATCAAGGAGCTGCAAAGATCAAGAGACACGCTAGTCAAGCCACTAAAAGCCATTGATACACATTGAGGCAAACCTTTAAAACTACAGCGCACGATATTTATCTCTCAGTCTTTGTCTAACCCACTCAGCAACTGAGTTCACCGCGAATGTAAAGATAAACAGCAAGAGTGCAGCCAAGAACAGCAAGCGGAAATGAGAACCGCCTACTTCTGATTCTGGTAGCTCAACAGCAATCGTTGCCGATAAGGTTCTCATCCCTTCCAAAATATTCCAGTCAAGAATTGGAGTGTTACCTGTCGCCATCAAGACGATCATGGTTTCGCCAACCGCTCGACCTAGGCCCATCATAACCGCTGAAAAGATACCTGGACTCGCCGTCAATAACACCACATAAATAAGCGTCTGCCACGCCGTCGCACCCAACGCTAATGAGCCATCAGATAAATGTTTAGGTACAGAGAAAATAGCATCTTCAGCAATAGTGAAAATCGTTGGGATGACCGCAAAGCCCATAGCAAAACCAACCACCAGCGCATTGCGTTGGTCAAAGTCGATGCCATAACTCGCTAAGAAAGTACGAATATCACCACCAAACAACAAGGCTTCAATGCTGTTTCCACCAGCAAAGACAGCCACCACCGTAATCACCAATACCGGGATCAATATTAGGGCATGCAAACCGTTAGAGAAACGACTCGTCACCATCTTCGGTAAGCAGAACCAAACTAACCCCGTCAACAATGTACTCAACGGTAATAACACCATTAATGAGAAGACGGCCGTTAAATGCGTTTCGACAATTGGAGCAAACCAAAGCCCGGCCAAGAATCCGATGATCACGGTCGGAAGTGCTTCCATCAGTTCTATCGAAGGCTTCACCACTCTTCGCATGCGTGGAGACATGAAGTATGCGGTGTAAATGGCTCCGAGCACAGCAACCGGCACGGCAAACATCATCGCAAACAGAGCGGCCTTAATGGTACCGAACGTAATGGGTACTAAACTGAATTTCTCTTCAAAGTCATCATTCGCCGAGGTTGATTGCCAAACATATTGTGGCTCAGGGTAGCTTTCGTACCAGACTTTTTGCCAAAGCGATGAGAATGATATTTGCGGGTATTCATTATCGACTTTAGCCACACTGATGATGCCATCAATCAACGTTGCCAGATGCAGTTCATTGGCAGACATAGCGGCTAGTTGTGGTGATTTATCAAATGCGCGTTCAAACAACGACAGCTTTTCACTGGTCGTATAGTGGCTTTGTAATGTGCCGTTCTTATAGAAGCTATAAAAACCCTTTCTATAAGTATCAGGAAGAATAAATTGCACTTGTTCAGCAAGTTGGAAGTCTCGAATATGGGTCAGGCTATGCTTTTCATCTTTGAGTACATCGAACCATTGAGAAACCTGTCCGTCCTCATGCGTAACCAACAACGAGTATGCGCCAGACAATAAATCGATGCTTTTCACGGAATGCTTCGCATCATTTAAGCTAAGATCAATCACTTCACGAACATCAAAACCGTTATCTGATAGTTTCAAAACAACCAAATCCGATTGTGCTCGTAGGTATAAGGTTTGCCCATCAGGTGTGACAAGCAGTTGCTGCTGCAAGCCCAACTTATCCGATAGCCATTGGCTCTTCTGAAAAACATACTGACCAGTAAGGTCACTCTGATACCACTTAACCAAGACTCGTTGGTCACTTAACTGCGCGGCAACCGTAATCCCACGTCCATTCTTAGAGAACGCGAATTTGTCGATCGTCGCCCCATTTGAGGGTTCATCATTTAAAAATGGTTCTGGGAGATCGATTTGCTCAATTTTAGGATCGGCTTCACTGCCCTTTTTCAGCACAGGCGCACTATACTCAGGATAGAAAAAAGTAAGATTGCTTGCGCTGTCGGCAAAGGCAAACCAGTTTTCAGATGGGGTGTTTCGAGAAAAGGCGATGGGGTTGGCTACAACATCACGCTCAAAGTAAGAGTGTGTATTTTGAGACTCTAAATCCCAAAACTGTACCAAACCAGATTTTTCGATAGTAAATGCATGCTGACCGTATTCATCAACAGATAAGGCGATAGGCTTTTCTACAGCAACGGTCTTTACGGCTTGGTCTGTCTCTAAACCAGTATCAGAAAACACCGGTAAAATGACCATCGCCAAGTAAACAAAGATCAATACCAGAGCAGCTAGAACACTGACCGCGCCACATGTCACCGAAAAACGGACGAGACGATCTTTCAACCATCTTTTTTTGTCGCGCTCTTTCAATGAAAATTGGGCTGATGCCATCTGTTTATCTACCTTTTTTTAGCTACTGACATAATATGTACGTTAGATGACAATTATATTACAAGTTACGTTAAACAACTGAAACTAATAACAAGTTTGTTAGCCATATTTCTTAAAGTAAGATCATAGATTTTGTGAATTTTGCCATTCTAATTTAAAGTAATCAGCTCTATAGCCAGTACTCAAGGATTCTCATCTCGATGGAAAAAGACTATGTCACAAAAGAACTTAGCTGGTTATCCTTCAACGAAAGAGTGCTCCAAGAAGCGGCAGATAAGTCAGTCCCCTTAATCGAAAGAGTTCGTTTTTTAGGTATTTACTCGAAAAACCTCGATGAGTTTTACAAAGTCCGATTTGCTGATGTGAAGCGAAAGATCTTACTTCAAGATCCACAGCTAACCTCCAACTCGCCGAAAAGCCTACTGACTAAAATGCAGAGCAAAGCAAGCAAGCTCGATGCTCAATTCCATGAACTGTATAACGACTTGCTATTGGAATTGATACGCAATCGTATTTTTCTGGTCAACGAACAAAAAATCAGCGAAGAACAAAGTGGCTGGATAAAAAAGTACTTTAAGAAAAAAGTGCTGCCACACTTAACTCCGATTCTCTTGAACGAAGATAGCCAGTTACTTAATATTCTCAAAGATGAACAAAGTTACTTAGCCATCGACATCGAGCGTGATGCATCATCTCAATATGTCTTACTCGAAATCCCATCAGAAGCACTCCCTCGATTTGTTAAGTTACCGGAAACTTCGGGTTCGCAGCGTACAACTTTGATCTTGTTAGATAATATAGTTCGATTTTGTTTGGATGACTTACTTAAAGGATTCTTTGAGTATGACTCATTGCGTTGTTTTGCGATAAAAATGACACGTGATGCCGATTATGATCTGCAAGAGGACAATGAAAATAACCTATTAGAATCGATGTCTTTAGGTTTAGAACAGCGCTTAACGGCACTGCCGATACGTCTGATCTATGAATCTGAAATGCCAACTGAAATGCTCAACTTCTTACAAGTCAGACTTAAACTGTCTGACTATGACAGTGTCATCGCAGGTGGTCGCTATCATAACTTCAAACATTTCTCTGAGTTCCCAAGCCTTAACCGACGTGATTTAGTTAATCGTCCTCTACCCGCGATTAAGTGCGCGCATTTCAGCCATTACCCAAACTATTTCGAAGCGATCAAAGCTCGTGACATCTTGTTGCATTACCCTTATCACACCTTTAATCACATCACTGAGCTCGTGAGGCAGGCTTCCTTTGACCCGAAAGTAACCTCCATAAAAATAAACGTTTACCGTGTTGCGGAAGGCTCAAAACTCCTCAGCTCGATCATCGATGCGGCGCACAATGGCAAAAAGGTCACTGTGGTTGTCGAGCTGCAAGCACGCTTTGATGAGCAAGCCAACATTCAATGGACCAAGAAACTTCAAGAAGCGGGTGTAAAAGTCATCCATGGCATCCCAAGTTTGAAGATCCATTCCAAGTTGCTGCTCATCAAACGAAAAGAAGGCAAGCATACCGAGCATTATGCCCATATTGGCACTGGCAACTTCCATGAAGTTACAGCGCGCGTGTATACCGATTTTTCTCTGCTCACTGCGAATGAAGATTTGACTCAAGAGGTGAGACAAGTCTTTAAGTATATTGAAAACCCTTATCAAAAGTCCCAGTTCAAGCAACTGATTGTGTCACCAAAGAATACTAGAAAACGTCTGTACCAATTGATAGATAATGAAATACAAAACGCGATAGAAGGTAAACCTGCAAGCATCACTCTAAAACTCAACAACTTGGTCGATCGAGAGATCATTGAAAAGCTCTATCAGGCTAGCCAAGCCAATGTAAAAGTGAGAATGGTCATTCGCGGCATGTGCTCTCTTGTCCCTGGCATACCCAACATCAGTGACCATATTGAGATTGTCAGTGTGGTCGATCGTTTTCTTGAACACCCAAGAGTGATGATCTTTGGTAACGCTGGAAAGCCGAAAGTCTATATATCTTCAGCTGACTGGATGATGCGAAACTTCGATCATCGGATCGAAGTCGCCACTCCAATTTTAGATCCAAATATCAAGCAAACCATTATCGATATCACCGAATTTCATTTCGATGACAGCAACAAAGCTCGAGTGCTAGACCAAGCGATGAGCAACCCTTACATAGAAGCACCAGCAAACCAACTCGAATACCCGACGTCACAACTCTCCACTTACCACTATATTAAACGTATGGAGAAACTTGCTCGCAAGAAGTACAAACAAGAGAAGAAATCATGCCGCTAATTGATAACAAACATTCTCGATGTATTGCCGCTATCGATTTAGGTTCGAACAGCTTTCATATGGTGGTTGCACGAGTATTCGATCAACACCTGCAATTAGTCAGCAGACACAAACAGAAAGTGAGATTAGGTGATGGATTGGATGAACGTAACGTCCTATCTGAAAGCGCTATCGAGCGAGGCCTAGAATGCCTCAAGGTGTTCGCAGAACGACTGGCGGATTTTGAGCTTGATGATGTCAGAGTTGTTGCGACTCATACCCTAAGAAAAGCCAAAAACGCTAAAGACTTCTTAGAGCAAGCCAAGCCACTGTTTCCTTTTCCAATAGAGATCATTTCCGGTCAAGAAGAAGCTCGAATAATCTATAACGGAGCAGAACACACTCAAACCGCTTCTGAATCTAAGTTGGTTATTGATATCGGTGGAGGGAGTACGGAACTCGTCGCCGGACAAGGCTTTACTCCTCTAATTATGCGCAGTTTACCGATGGGATGCGTCAACTTCACTCAACGTTTCTTTGCTGACGAAGGGCTAACTTCACGACACTTCTCAGATGCTTATACCGCAGCTACTCGTCTATTGATGCCATTGATTGAAGAATACACAAAAGCCCCTTGGGAAATCGCTTTTGGCTCATCTGGTACCACGAAATCAATAAAAGAAGTACTCATTGGCTTAGGGTTCACCGATGGTCTCATTACGCCCCAACGCCTGTCCTATTTAAAGAATCACTTATGTGAGTTTTCATCATCCAACACCGTAAATCTTTCAGGCTTAAGTGATGAGAGAAAGCCTGTGTTTGCTGCAGGCGTCACCATTCTTTCAGCAGCAATGGATACGCTAGACATCAAGGAGTTACATTTTTCTGATGGTGCCCTGAGAGAAGGCGTTCTTTATGACATGGAGGATAGGTTTAAAGATATTGATATTCGAACAAGAACTGCCGAAACGCTCGTCTCTCGATACCATGTAGACGTAACTCATGGCGAGAAAGTGAAAGTGCTCGCTCTTTCATTGCTGAAACAAGTACAGCCTCAAGTGACAACTGCGGTCACTAATGAGCTGTATGATCTGCTTGGTTGGGCTGCAGTACTTCATGAGGTAGGACAAAGCATTGCATTCCAAGGCTATCACCGCCATTCGGCTTATCTGCTTAAGCATACGACAATGCCAGGCTTTAATACTGAGCAACAACGCCTTATATCAGCATTGGTTCGCTATCAAAGAAAAGCGCTCAAACTACAAGATTTGCCGGAACTTTCTCTGTTTACTCAGCAACAAGTCACCCTGCTGATTCGTATATTGAGACTCGCTATCTTACTCAACCGTCAGCGAAATCAAGCACTGGCCCCAGACGTGACTCTAACGATTGAACAACAGGATACCTGGGAATTGAAAGGAACTAACAGCGATTGGTTGGCCCAAAACCAACTGCTTGATTATGAGCTCAGAGAAGAGCAACAACGTTGGCAAAATGCAGGATGGTCGTTAAAGCTAAAATAACGAACAGTCAAAATTAAAACAGCCTGCGACGCGCAAGCTGTTCATACGTTTCTTATCTAAGTTTATCGCAGCCTGAATTAGAGCCCGACTTTTGCCAACTCTTGCTCTGCGAACTCAGACGGTATTGCTAAATAGCCATCTTTCTCTACAAGTTCTTGTCCTTGCTTTGAGAACACAAAAGTGAGGAACTCTCTTTCAACGGGAGAAAGCGGTTTATCTGGGTGTTTGTTCACGTATACGTAAAGAAAGCGTGATAGAGGGTAATCACCGCTCAAGATATTCGCTCGAGTCGGCTCTACATAATCAGAACCATGCTCAGCAATAGGAATTAACTTAACGCCAGCGACACGATAGCCAATACCTGAGTAGCCAATCCCACTGATGGATGAAGCGACCGACTGAACGACTGAAGCCGAACCAGGTTGCTCATTCACACGATTTTTAAAGTCACCGCCGCACAGTGCATTCTGTTTGAAGTATCCATAAGTCCCCGATACAGAATTGCGACCGAACAATTGGAATCGATGTTTCGCCCAAGGTTGGTCGACGCCTAGATCTTGCCAATCGTTCAGCGGTTTTGTCGCACCACAGCGTAATGTCTCTGAAAAGATGCCATCAATCTGACGAAAGTTGAGCCCCTCAATAGGGTTATCGCGGTGCACAAAAAGCCCAATCGCATCGATCGCCACTCGCAGTGCTGTCGGTTTATAACCATGTTCTCTTTCAAACGCTTCAATTTCTCGCAAGCGCATCGGGCGACTCATTGGTCCCAGATGAGCAGTACCTTCTGTTAAGGCTGGAGGCGCAGTAGAAGAACCAGATGCTTGAACCTGAGCGTTAACATTTGGGTAGTAAGATTTAAATTCTTCCACCCATAACGTCGTCATACCCGCTAAGGTATCCGAACCTACCGATAATAAGCTCCCAGAAATCCCCGGAACCTTAGAATAATCAGGAAGAGAATCGACACTCTGTTCGGCATGAACAGAGTTAACCAAAGCAAACGCTAATAATGAACTGACTGGCAAACGCATCCTGCGTGTCAAACAACTCATGACACTGTCAGTCGATTTGGCAATGTGAAATGGAATCGACTACCGACACCCACCTCACTTTGAATTTCTAAATGTGAGTCATGGTGACTAAGCGCATGTTTCACAATCGCCAATCCAAGACCACTACCACCTGTATCACGTGAGCGTGCTTTATCTACACGATAGAAACGCTCTGTGAGTCGATGTAAGTGTTGTGGCTCGATACCGTCTCCCGTGTCTGATACATCCAAACAAGCACCTTGACTGGTCTGGTACCAACGTACCTTAACCGTCGCGCCCGGTGGTGTATATTTCACTGCGTTGTAAACCAAATTCGATATAGCACTTCTCAGCTGATCTTCATCAGCAAGAACACGTAGGCTCTTATCGATATCAAACTCAAGCTTATGCTCTCGATCACCACTTAGGCTTGCCGCTTCTTTCTCAAGAACCTCAAGCATCGCCGGAACGTTGACCACTTCATCGAGCTCATGCATCGGCGCCGCTTCAATTTTCGAAAGCGTGAGTAGTTGATTAACCAAACTGTTCATTCGATTGAGCTGCTCAGTCATTACGCCATGCGCCTTGGTCCACATTGGGCCAACGATCATGTCTGGATCTTCGGTCATTTCAAGGTAACCTTGAAGGACGGTCATCGGCGTACGCAATTCATGAGAAACGTTAGCGAAGAAGTTACGGCGCATGCCTTCTAACTGCTTAAGCTGGGTCACATCACGTACCACCATCAGGTGTTCACCCTCGGTATACGGCACAATACGCAGCTCGAGCATACGCTCCACATTCAATGGAGAAGGCATCTCTAATGGCTCAGAGAAATCTTGCTTATTAAGGTACTTAATAAAATCTGGAGTACGAATCAAATTCGAGATCGGTTGACCTGAATCATCTGGCCAACGAAAGCCCAGCAAATACTGAGCTAGCTTGTTACACCAAACGATATTGCCTTCACCGCGAAATACCACAACGGCATCGGGAAGCGATTCTGCACCGTTACGGAAACGGCGGATAAGGTTAGTCAGTTCTTTGCGTTTGCGACGCTGTCTCTGCTGCATACGATAAATACCGTTAAACAGAGATTCCCAGTTCCCAGAGCCTGAAGGTGGAGTTAGACGCTTCTCATCCCACAGCCATGCGGACAAACGCATTTGGTTGTGTAGATGCCAGCCGAGCTGCAATACCGTAGCAGCCAGCAGCAACCAAGGTAGGTAACCGAATATCCATCCGACTAAAACCCATGGTGCGTAAAAAAAAGCCAGCTCCCAAGCCAGCTTTTTCCAGGTTAACTTTTCAACCATTCAGGACTCCGTAAACTGGGCAGCGAAGCCACATTAAGCCTTTGTAGAAAAACGGTAGCCAGCGCCACGAACCGTTTGGATTAGCTTATCGTGACCTGCAGACTCAAGCGCTTTACGCAGGCGTCGAATATGTACATCAACCGTTCGGTCTTCAACGTAAACATTGGTACCCCAAACGTTGTTAAGCAGCTGCTCTCGGCTGTATACACGCTCTTGGTGCGTCATAAAGAAATGCAGCATTTTGAATTCTGTTGGTCCCATA
Organism: Vibrio sp. 10N.239.312.D08; assembly: GCF_041466145.1. Taxonomy (NCBI): domain Bacteria; kingdom Pseudomonadati; phylum Pseudomonadota; class Gammaproteobacteria; order Vibrionales; family Vibrionaceae; genus Vibrio; species Vibrio sp. 10N.239.312.D08. The sequence goes on from NZ_JBFSSD010000030.1 coordinate 60,749, forward strand.
TCAACTGGACCTTCACTTGCGGTCACGCGGTGTGATACTGGGTCTAATTTAAGGCCCTGTACATCAATCACATCTTCCAATGCCGTTGGTGTTACACGACGAATCACCGCTTTAAGGCGAGCAACAAGCTCTTTTGGCGAAAACGGTTTGGTAATGTAGTCGTCAGCGCCCACTTCTAAACCGCGAACCTTATCTTCTTCTTCACCACGAGCTGTTAGCATCACCACTGGGATGTTGCGAGTTAACTCTTCACGCTTCATGTGCTTGATAAAGTTTATCCCGCTACCACCAGGTAGCATCCAATCTAGTAATACTAGATCTGGGAAAGGTTCACATAGCTTGTTTACCGCTGTATCGTAATCTTCAGCCTCTACTGCTTGGTAGCCTTTTTGTTCAAGTACAAAACACAGCATCTCACGAATAGGTGCTTCATCTTCAACGACCAGAATCCTTCTCGACATAATTGAATAGCCTTTGTATTTAATCAACGCATTGCATTATCTGAGTTAATTATGACACTTTTGTGACCTTTGAAAACAAATTTTCATATAACTGTCTCAAACGTTTCACTTTATAACTTTTGATACAGAGCTAAGGACAAATCGAATTAGATCTCATATCATGAGGCACTTCTAAAAAGGTATGAGAAAAATATATGTGGTTTAAAAATTGCCTAGTCTATCGCTTCAACCGTGATATTGATTTCAACGCAGATCAGCTAGAGAAACAACTTGAAGAATTCCGCTTTACTCCTTGTGGTAGCCAAGACAAACAGAAGTTTGGTTGGGTACACGCAATGGGTAGACATGGCGATATGATGACGCACGTATCAGAAAACCGCATTCTTATCTGTGCAAAGAAAGAAGAGAAAATGCTACCCGCTTCTGTGATCAAAGAATCATTGAACGCAAAAGTAGAAACGCTTGAGGCAGAGTCTGGTACCCCTCTGAAAAAGAAAGAGAAAGACAGCCTAAAAGAAGACATCATCATTGATCTACTTCCTCGAGCATTCAGCCGCAGCAACTTCACTTACGCGCTGATCATGCCAAAAGAAGGTTTCATTGTGGTTGATGCGAGCAGCTACAAAAAAGCAGAAGATGTATTAGCATTGCTACGTAAGACAATGGGTAGCCTGCCAGTAGTGCCAGCTATCCCAGAGCAAGCGATCGAAACGACTCTTACAGAATGGGTGAAATCAGGTGATACGCCACAAGGCATCACTATGCTTGATGAAGCAGAACTAAAATCTATTCAAGAAGACGGCGGTATTGTTCGAGTTAAGAAACAAGAACTAGAAGCTGATGAGATTAAAAACCACATCGAAGCCAATAAGATGGTGACGAAACTTCTTATCAACTGGCAAGACCGTATTGAATTCATTCTTGCAGAAGATGGCAGCATCAAACGCCTAAAATTCAGTGATGAGCTCAAAGACGAAAACGACGATATTCCTCGTGAAGATCAAGCTGCGCGTTTTGATGCGGACTTCTCTCTACTTTGTGGTGAGTTCAGTGTTTTCCTTCCAAACCTATTTGAATCATTAGGCGGGTTAACTCAACCTAACGCTTAATCAGTCAAACTATAGGCTCAGGTGCTAACGGTATCTGAGCTTATTTCTCACTAAGTTCTCACTTATATCTGCCTCTAGACCCTCTTGTTAATGTCATTGCTATCTTTAGGGCTATCAACCAAACTCATTTTAGCGTAAAATTTGCGCCCCTTTGATATCACTTGGTGGTATCAACCTGACTTGAGATCAGATTAGAGAACGAAGCAATGACTACACAAAAACCATTTGTACCTGAACTATTATCACCGGCAGGAAGCCTCAAAAACATGCGTTACGCATTCGCCTACGGCGCAGATGCAGTATACGCAGGCCAGCCACGTTACAGCCTTCGTGTTCGTAACAACGAGTTCAATCACGAAAACCTACAAATCGGTATCGATGAAGCTCATGCTCAAGGCAAAAAGTTATATGTTGTATGTAACATTCAGCCGCACAACTCTAAATTAAAAACATTCATTCGCGACCTCAAACCAGTTGTAGACATGGGCCCTGACGCGCTTATCATGTCAGATCCTGGTCTTATCATGATGGTTCGTGAAGCATTCCCTGAAATGCCAATCCATCTTTCTGTTCAAGCAAACGCAGTAAACTGGGCGACCGTTAAGTTCTGGTCAACTCAAGGCGTTGAGCGTGTGATCTTATCTCGTGAGCTATCGCTTGAAGAGATCGAAGAGATTCGCGAACACTGCCCAGAAACAGAGCTAGAGATCTTTGTTCACGGAGCTCTTTGCATGGCTTACTCAGGCCGTTGTCTGCTTTCTGGTTACATGAACAAGCGCGATCCAAACCAAGGTACTTGCACCAACGCTTGCCGCTGGGAATACAAAACAGAAGCAGCGAAAGAAGACGAAAACGGTCAGATCGTTGAAGCAAACCCTACTGGTGTTGCTATTCAAGAAGTAGAAACGCAAGACATTGAAGTTCAAGATGAGCGTCCAGACAACACACTAGGCCTTGGTAAACCAACAGACGAAGTGGTTCTGCTTTCTGAATCACACAAGCCAGAAGAGAAAATGGCAGCGTTTGAAGATGAGCATGGTACTTACATCATGAACTCAAAAGACCTTCGTGCAATCCAACACGTTGAGCGCCTAACGAAGATGGGTGTTCACTCTCTGAAGATTGAAGGTCGTACTAAGTCTTTCTACTACTGTGCACGTACTGCTCAGGTTTACCGTAAAGCTATTGACGATGCAGTGGCAGGCAAACCATTCGATGAAAGCCTAATGGGTACACTAGAGAGCCTAGCTCACCGTGGTTACACTGAAGGCTTCTTACGTCGCCATACACACGATACATACCAAAACTACGAGTACGGTTACTCTATCTCTGACACTCAACAGTTTGTTGGTGAGTTCACAGGTAAGCGCCGTGGTGACCTAGCGGAAGTAGAAGTGAAGAACAAGTTCCTAGTAGGCGACAGCTTAGAAATGATGACACCGAAAGGTAACGTTGTTTTCAAACTAGAAGTTATGGAAAACCGCAAATCTGAAGCGGTCGACGATGCGAAAGGTAACGGTCACTTTGTATTTATTCCTGTACCAGCAGATCTAGATCTAGAGTACGGCTTGCTGATGCGTAACTTGAGCGAAGGCCAAGATACACGTAACGCATCAGGCAAATAATTTTTACTTAAGCGACTTACTTGAGAAGAAAATAATGGCTCTGTTAATTACTGACAAGTGCATAAACTGCGATATGTGTGATCCTGAATGCCCAAATGGTGCAATCACTATGGGCGACAGCATCTTCGAGATCGATCCTGATTTATGTACAGAGTGTAAAGGTCACTATGAAAAGCCAACATGCCAGTCAGTGTGTCCGATTACAAAATGCATCATCACTGACCCAAACCATATTGAAACTGATGACGAGCTACTTGAGAAGTTTGTTATCATTCAAGGCTTGACCTAAAAGAAGAAAGGTTCAACTTAACCATAAGTTGAACCTTTTTTTTCATCCTGATTTTCCGATTGGATAAATATTGCAGAAGAGCTCTTTTTCAAATTGATATTCGAGTCGTTCTCGCCAGTTTATTGATTGAGCTATAGGAACAAGATAAAAGTTTTCCCTGCTGGTATCGGTCACAAATGCCATTCCATACTGCATCAATTCATAGTGAACATCATTTACGAAACTAGGGTCTAAACGTTGTCTGCCTGTTAGCTGATTGATGTCATCTCTTGAAATTGAAATACCCGAGCTTTCAGCGTTGAACCTATGTCTTAACCATTCTGAAAATTCCTTCGCACAAATCATAGTCATAGTCTTATCCTTGAATTATCTATCGACGGGTATCAGACTCTGATTTCGCATACTGCATATAAGCCGCATCTTTCACCCCAAAACACTCAATCCCTGACCAAACCTTGTCAAATTCGCCATCGCCCTTGCTGATACCGTTATTGCTTTTATTAATATCAAACGATGTTCTTAATCTCGTGTTTATAAACTCTAGACAAAAGTGTGATATTTCTCCAGTTTTAGAGTCGAAAAAACCAGTGGCAGTACCACTGTAAAAAGCCTCGATGAACAGGATTACTTATTCGATATCAAGGCCAAACACTGACTTGGCATCACTTTAACTTTTTTCTTTTTCTTAGTTTTCGCTACTTTTTTAGGAGGTGGAACTGGAACAGTCTTTGGAGCCCAACTTGCAAGTTCATCTCCACAACCGTCACCTTTAGGAGGGCTCGCTTGAGCTATGCAGTTTGAACTGCCTTCAGGACACTTTAAACGAACGTGGAAGTGGGAGTGGTGTCCCCACCAAGGTCTTATTTTGCCTAACCAAGCTCTATCATTAGCGTCAGAGTTTTCTTGTTCACAAAGGGTTTGCTTGATCACTGGATGAACAAAAATACGCACCACTTTTTCATCTTTCGCCGCATAACGAATAACTTGAAAATGATCATCGGTCCAATTCGATTCACGCAATTTGTAGTTGGTAAGATCCACAACGCTCACAGGTTTAGGCACAGCTAATTCGTTCTCTGACAACCTCTTACTGGTTAACCTTAGCCATATATCAATATCTAACCCTGTTTGATGACTTGAATGACCTGAAGAAAAGCGCCCTCCTCTGGGAAGAGAAATATCACCGATCAATAAATTAGTATTGAGCTTCTCGCTGGTCGTGACTCCTAACCTCTCAATAAACTTTATAGCTTCTGTATGGCCATAGTAACGCTCTCTTTGAGGGCGAATGATCTGATACCCCAAACCATTAATAGGCAAAGCCTGCGCGCCGTCTAGACAGCCATTGGCATAGCTTCCAATTGATGAGGGTGAATTTTTAGTAGGGTGACTCTCTTTTTCCCACGAAGTTGCTGATAGAGAAAATGAACAAAAGAATACAACCAGTGCAAAAAAGAACCTCATAATAATCCCAAATTACTGACGCTTACTCATTATATTAGTCGCCATTTAGGATTAGGTGCATATCGTACTTAAGTTTTTGGTGGTAGCTAGTGAATTATACCAATTAAAGTAAAAATGTGATCTAATTAAGATTGATGAATTATTGTGAAATTTAGCCATGGATAGCCTTAATAACACTGACTTCAAAAAGCTTGCGAGCCAGCAAAAAACCATTCAGATGAAGATGCGTTTACTTGCGCTCGCACACTTTAAAGACGGCCTCTCTCGTACACAAATTGCAAAATCTCTCAAAGTCAGTCGAACCAGTGTCAATAAATGGGTTCGGATTTTTTTTGAAGAAGGCCTAGAAGGACTTCAAGAAAAACCTCGGACTGGTAGGCCTGCATACCTCACCGATGAGCAGCGGGCTCAACTCAGTGCCTTCATAAAAAAAGAAGCTGAATCACCTTCTGGTGGCCGCCTTGTTGGAAGCGATATACATGACTACATCGTTAAACACTTTGACAAGCACTACCACCCTAATTCCATCTATTATCTCCTCGACCACATGGGTTTTTCTTGGATAACTTCTCGTTCCAAACACCCTAAACAATCACAGCAAATACA
>NZ_JBFSSD010000031.1:0-64224 GCF_041466145.1 Vibrio sp. 10N.239.312.D08
CTCGTATCTCGTATCTCGTATCTCGTATCTCGTATCTCGTATCTCGTATCTCGTAGAAGCATAAGAAAGCCCCAACACGAATGTCGAGGCTAAAGTATCTTTATTTATGTTCTAGCTGAGTATCCGCTGCGTGCTACTCTTCGTTGTTTTCAGCAAACTTAGATGGTGACATGCCAAAGTGGTGCTTAAACCTTTGACTGAAATAGGAAGGGTCATTGAACCCCGAATCAAACGCCACATCAGAGATCTTCTCTCCAGCGAGTAAGCGCTCACACGCATGCTCTAGACGTACTTCATTCAAGTGCTCTTTGAAGGTCTTGTTGTAAGCCGATTTAAAGCGTCTCTGTAAGCTTCTCTCAGACATAAACAAATACTTAGCGGCAGTTGCAGTACTGAACTCGGCATCAGCGTAGTTTTCACTCACAAGCTGCGACACTCTGTTCTTCCACTCTTGTTCCGCTGTCAGTTTTTGTTGCTCTGGTGTTGAGGCGGCAAGCTTAATGGTTTCAATCTGTTCAATTGTGCTGGCTTCAAGATTGTCGAGTACTTGATACTCAATTGGCCACGAAAGCTGAACCTTATTTTGAGACTCCGAAACCAAGGCATTAAGCTCACCACCGCTCTGATTCATCAATAGCGGCAGCTTTTCGATGTTAAGGTCGGTCGACTTTCCGGTATTGTCACCCATGCTTGATGCCAGTTTAGGGAAAGGCATCCCATGATCTCGAATGGTCACAACAAGATGCTCCTTAACCTCTTCAACCAGAACCACCATACTCTGCGACTTAAAGTTTCTCTTGATGATGCTCGCAACCAAGCTATTGAAGATAATATCGAGATTAAAATACAGCAACGAGACATATCGTTGTTTTGTTTCGACTTTAATATCCAATTCAATACCGGCTTTGGTTAAGTCATCCTGCCAAGCTTTGAGTACCGCCTCTAAGATTAAAATTATATCGTAACAAACTTGCCCTTTCCCTTGGGGGGTATTGCTCAATTGCGCTAAGCCATTTTTCAAGGTTAGAATCGGCGACTTCCCGAGCTCGTCATTCCAATTCGGGAGCATCGCAGCAATATGATTCACTTCAGAAGAGAGTTCATTGGCAGTGTGAGACACAAGCGCATTCTTCACGGATAGCTGCTTTTTAAGCTGTTGATTAGTCGCGAGTAATATCCGGCTTTGGTGTCTCAATTGGTCTGTCTTCAGTGCAACTTGCGCTTTTAAGTGCCGGTTGGCAAAAGTGACATAACGCGAACGCCAAAAGACTAAGATAGTCACAACGCCAATCAGTAATATAAGAGAGCTTGCTGCAGCCCAATTGGTCAGATACCAAGGTTCTGCAATCGAAAAGCTTTGATTGGTTGACACAAAGCGATAATGGGAGTCCTTAACCGGCTTCACTTCAAGTGTGTAATCCCCAGGAAGAAGATGATCGAGCGTTAACAAGCCCCCTTCAAACTCACTCCATGGTTCATCGTCGCTCAGTCGGTATTCCATCGCAGGTGCGAACGTTGCTGGTAAGATGCCTAGCTTAAACCCCATCGATGAGCCATAAGGAATCTCATCCAGTTCGGCCGTTTTCCCGCCAAGTGACACCGTTTGTTGGTCGACACTTATCTTACTCAACAAGGCACGGCTATGAGGTGTAGTTGATACCAGTAACTCGTTAGATAACGCGCTGACTACACCATACTTTGAGCCGAAAACAAGCCTCGAAGGTTGGCTATCTTGACTGTAAAAAAGAGCACACGCTCCTGCCGCCAGTTCATTGGTGATCAAACCAAATGGCGAACCTATGTGTTTATGCAGTTGCCCATCCAATCCGTAATAACTGATGCCTTTCGAAGAGCCTAACCAAACACCATTGTCATCGCTTATCAGGCAGTTGGGGCTAATATTGTCTTCAACAAGAGTGATTTCTTGAATAATAGAGCTGTCATCCGGGATTCGATACACGCCATAACTGCTCGCAAACCACTGCGCTCCATCCTTCGCTTTTTCAATATCGACGACTTTGCCAAACCGTTCGCTGGAACGACTAAAGCTAATTCGTTTATCAATGAACGAGTAGAAGCCATGATCCGTTCCTATATAGATGCGACCTAGCAAGCCTACATTGAGAGCGGTGATCTTCGCAGGCAAGAACTTGTCGACTAACCAGTCAGTGCCATAACTCGTCAGTTTCATGGTTTCGATAGATAACGAATAGAGGTTTTGCCCAGAGGTCATCCAAAGAACGTTATCGGCTTGAAGCGCAAGGTTTTCAACACGCACTCCCTCAATTGGCCTTGGTAAATCAAGGGCTTCGGGTTGTAGTGTTTCCGTATTTAGACTGATGATACCTTGTTCGGTCGCCAACCAAATGGAAGAGCCAAAGATCTCAAAATCATTAACAGGGTTAGAGTAAACACGAATTGGGTTCTCTTCACTTTCAGAATCAACCAAGTAGAGCCCCATTGAAGACGCGACCCAAGATAACTGGTCACTGACAGGCAGTACTTTATTGATCACCACACTACTCGAATGCATGCCCATTCCAGTTAGGGGTGTTCTCGAGAAGGTTTTGCTGAACAGTGAGAAGTATCGGATACCGTTGTTTGTCGCAACCCACATACCACCAGCATGATCGTTTATCAACGAATATATTTTCTCACCCGGTAACGAGAAGTCTTGACTAGCGGCTTGTTCGAATCGAGTAATTTGTCCCGTAATAAAGTTGTAGCTAATAAGGCCGTGCTCTGTACCAATCCAATACTGGTCCGAAGTTTCGGCCAACGAGAGAACATGCGACCCTTTAACGATGGTCTCTTTGTCTGGGTTCGCGAGATCAACAATCACAGCACCATTTAAAGTACCGATCACTAACTCACGTCGAGCATTCGAAAAATAAACCGTCTCAATATGGTTTTTGTCTGATGCGGTGACATGGGTAAACTCTTGATTCTCTGAAAGGTAAACGCCAGAACTGGTCGCTAGCACCCACTTTGATAGTACCCACTCAGCGTCGTTAATCGCAATGTCACTGCTGTTATTGTATCGGTACAGTTTAAGTAGAGAGTAGGTGTTGAATTCTAAAGATTGAGTGTTGTAGGTATAGAAATTACTGCCGTCAGTAACCCAAATATAATCGCCTGATGCACCGATATTCGCTATTTCAGCGCCGGGACTTAGGCTAAACGCCAATTCGTTGCCAATTCCAGGGTTATGTCGATAGACCTCATTGTCGAAAAATGTCCAAAACTCATCGTTCAGAAAGGCGACTCTTTCCGAAGAAAATTGCAGTAAGCTTCCCTTGCGAGGGAATAGAGTTCGACCATCGTAAAAGAGTACTTTTCCATGCACATCATGAACCCAGAGCCCACCTCCGGCACCTAAATACAAGTTTTTAGCCGCAAGGAAATTCCCTTGCGCTTGAGCGGGCAAAGGATAGAAAACGGAGGGCGAGGTATTTACCGCTAGAACGCTAAATGAAATGCTCATTAACATGAACATTTTGAAGATAATTCGATACAACTCTTAATCCTGAACAGCAACAACACATGAAATTTTGGGTACCACAACGTCTTATCGTTGCTAAACCAAAAACTGAGTTTTTTTGTGCTTATTATTATCTTTCCATTTTAGCGGAAATTAGAAAAGGAGAAAGGAGGTTTGTTATTTGTTAGGAGGTTTTATCTTAGCGGTCACGAAAATGCCGCAAAAAGCGGCATGATTCATGAATTAACGAGAGCAAAGTAGAGTAAAGAATACTCGTTTATGACTTACTTCTCGTCTAAGCAACTTGTATAGCTATCTGTAAGTTGCTGAAGAAAATCGAAATAGCTTCCACTCTTCACTTCAACTGTTGAACCGATAGGGTCAAGCTGACCTTGTTTTGCGTTACTTCCGCGCGTCACTGATTCAATCACAGCAGGAGTGAATTGAGGCTCAGAAAACACACATTGAACGTTTTCACGTACTATCGTTTTCTTAATAGCGATCAGGCTTTTTGCACCCGGCTTACGCTCTGGGCTCACCGTAAAGTGACCTAAGTTATTTAGCTCAAACTCTTGCTCAAAGTAACCATACGCGTCATGAAAAACGTAGTAACCTTTGTCTTTCACGGGTGCAAGTTGATCTCGAATAGACTGTTGCTTCTCTTTCAATGCAATCAGGAATGAATCGAGATTCTCTTGGTACGCCATTGCGTTGTCTGGATCAGATTCAATCAACTTAGCTGAGATGTATTTTGCAGCTACTTCAACTTGCTCGATACCTAACCAAAAATGCGGGTCATGGCTACCGTGGTGGTGCCCTTCATGTGCATCGTGGTCATGCTCTTCGTGTCCAAACTCTCGCAAGTTGATTCCGGGAATATCACTGATCTTGATAACATTTTCTTTTGAACCAATCACCTTAGTCAGAAAGGCTTCTAGGTCAGGGCCGAACCAGATGACCATATCGGCACTATGAACTTTTTTGACATCCGATGGCTTAAGCGCATAATCATGCGGCGAAGCATTGCTGTTCATCAACACATCCGGCTCACTAACGCCTTGCGTTAATTCTGTCACAATCATTTGAATTGGTTTAAAGCTTGTTAGAATAGTATTGGCACTTGCGACACTTGGCGCTAAAAGCAAAGTAGCAAGTATAAAAGATGAACGTGACATAATCCCTCGATAATAGAAAAGTAGCTTAGGCTTGAGGTAAATGTTACATTATAACATTAGCGAATTGCAAATGAGTTCTATTCATGGATAACTTAATCCAACTAGATTCTGTGAGCGTCGAATTTGACGGTCGAAAAGTTCTAGACAACATCTCTCTAAATTTAGAGCGCGGCAGAATCACCACCCTGATTGGGCCAAACGGTGCAGGAAAGTCGACATTAGTAAAAGTGGTACTGGGTTTACAGACCAAATTTTCAGGCACAATAACAAAAGCTAAAAAACTGAAAATTGGCTATGTACCACAAAAATTAAAGCTCAATGATTCCCTACCGCTCAACGTAGAGCGTTTTCTAAAACTCACTGGCAATTTCAGTCAGCAAGAGATCCTTGAAGCATTGAAGCTCGTTGGTGCTGAACATCTGCAGAAGAGTAACATGCACCAGCTATCTGGCGGAGAAAACCAACGTGTGCTCATTGCTCGTTCATTGCTAAGAAGACCAGATCTACTGGTTCTCGATGAACCGGCTCAAGGCGTCGACGTTCAAGGGCAAATAGACCTGTATGACTTGATTGACACCATTCGCCACCGCTTTGGTTGTGCCGTATTTATGGTTTCACACGATCTGCATTTAGTGATGGCAAAAACAGACGATGTTATCTGTTTACACCACCACATCTGTTGCTCAGGCGCACCTGCAGACATCAAACACCATCCTTCGTATATTGCGCTCTTTGGCACCGCGACCCAAGAGACGCTAGCGTTTTATCATCACCAACACGAACATCACCATCATGATCTCGCAGGCCAGCCTGTCGAAGGCGACGTGCATGAATGTTCAAACCATAAACACGGACACCACTAATGCTTGAGTTTCTTCTTCCCTCTATTTTGGCGGGTTTGGGTATTGCACTAATTGCAGGCCCACTAGGTTCATTCGTGGTGTGGCGTAAGATGGCTTACTTTGGTGACACGCTTGCTCACGCTTCTTTGATGGGCTTAGCACTTGGCTTTCTGTTCAACATTAACTTGTATTTCGCGCTGCTGATTTGTTGTTTGATGCTGGCCGTGTTGCTAGTGACTTTACAAAAACAAAAGCTGGTCGCGACCGATACCCTACTCGGTATTTTGGCGCACAGTGCGCTATCACTTGGTTTGGTTGCTGTCAGTTTCTTAGATAACGTTCGTGTTGACCTAATGAGCTACCTATTTGGTGACTTGCTGGCAGTATCTCCAACGGATTTAGTGTTCATCTATGCGGGTGCTGCTGTGATTGGATTAGTACTTGCTATCTTTTGGCGACCACTACTATCAACGACGGTTAACGAAGATCTCGCGGCGGTTGATGGCATCAACATTGATTTAATGCGTCTGATTCTGATGCTATTGGTCGGTATCGTGATTGCTGTCGGTATGAAGTTTGTTGGTGCGTTAATCATGACATCGCTACTGATTATTCCTGCAGCAACGGCAAGGAAGTTCTCGAGCACACCTGAGCAGATGGCCTTCCTTGCATCAATTATTGGCTCTATCGCTGTATTCGGTGGATTAAGCTTGTCTTGGTTCTATGATACGCCTGCTGGCCCGTCTGTGGTTATCAGTGCGGCAGCAATGTTTATGCTATCTCAAATGGTTAGAAGTCGAGCTTAGCACTTAGCAGTACGATCTCGTATCTCGAAAACATAAAAAAAGGCTTGGTCAGTGACCAAGCCTTTTTAATATCGTTTCAATTAACTTCTATCTCAATCGATAAAAGCCAGCTGATTACCAACCCGTGATTTCACGTAGGCCTTTACCGATGTCAGCAAGAGACTTAACAGTCTTAACGCCTGCTGCTTCTAGTGCTGCGAATTTATCTTCAGCAGTACCTTTACCGCCAGAGATGATTGCGCCTGCGTGGCCCATACGTTTGCCCGGAGGAGCAGTAACACCAGCGATGTAAGATACAACTGGCTTAGTTACGTTTGCTTTGATGAAATCAGCCGCTTCTTCTTCCGCAGTACCACCAATTTCACCAATCATTACGATTGCTTCAGTTTCTGGGTCTTCTTGGAAAAGTTTCAAGATATCAATGAAGTTTGAACCTGGGATAGGGTCACCACCGATACCAACACATGTAGACTGACCAAAGCCTTCATCTGTTGTTTGCTTAACTGCTTCGTATGTCAGAGTACCGCTGCGAGATACGATACCTACTTTACCCTTCTTGTGGATGTGACCAGGCATGATACCAATCTTACACTCGTCTGGAGTGATAAGACCTGGACAGTTAGGACCGATCATGCGAACGCCAGTTTCTTCTAGCTTCACTTTAACGTCGATCATATCTGTTGTAGGGATACCTTCAGTGATCGTTACGATCAGTTCGATACCTGCATCAATCGCTTCTAGGATTGCATCTTTACAGAAAGGAGCTGGTACGTAGATAACTGTTGCTGTTGCGCCAGTTACTTCTACCGCTTCACGTACTGTGTTGAATACTGGAAGGCCTAGGTGAGTTTGACCACCTTTACCAGGTGAAACACCACCAACCATTTGCGTACCGTATGCGATAGCTTGGTCTGAGTGGAATGTACCTTGACCGCCAGTGAAACCCTGACAGATTACTTTAGTGTCTTTGTTAATTAATACAGACATTATTTAGCCTCCGCAGCAGCAACAACTTTCTGAGCAGCATCTGTTAGAGATTCAGCTGCAATGATATCAACATCAGAATTAGCAAGTACTTCGCGACCTAGGTCTGCGTTTGTACCTTCTAGACGAACAACTACAGGAACTGTTACGCCGACTTCTTTAACTGCACCGATAATACCTTCAGCGATCATGTCACAACGAACGATGCCACCGAAAATGTTTACGAGTACTGCTTTAACATTGTCATCAGAAAGGATGATCTTGAATGCTTCAGCTACACGTTCTTTTGTCGCGCCGCCGCCTACATCAAGGAAGTTTGCTGGCTTGCCGCCGTGTAGGTTTACGATATCCATCGTACCCATCGCAAGGCCTGCACCGTTAACCATACAGCCAACGTTACCATCTAGTGCTACGTAGTTCAGTTCCCACTGTGCTGCGTGTGCTTCGCGCTCATCTTCTTGAGATGGATCGTGCATTTCACGTAGTTTAGGCTGACGGTACATCGCGTTTGAGTCGATGTTGATCTTGCCGTCTAGACAAAGCAGGTTGCCTTCGCCAGTAATTACAAGCGGGTTGATTTCTAGTAGCGCTAGGTCGTACTGAGAGAACATTTGGCCAAGACCCATGAAGATCTTAACGAACTGTTTAATTTGATCGCCAACTAGACCAAGTTTGAACGCCAGTTCACGGCCTTGGTAAGCTTGAGGGCCCACTAGAGGATCGATCGCTGATTGGTGAATCAACTCTGGAGTTTCTTCAGCGATTTTCTCAATGTCCACACCGCCTTCAGTTGACGCCATGAATACAATTTTACGCGTTGCGCGGTCAACAACAGCACCTAGGTAAAGTTCGTTAGCAATGTTTGATGCTTCTTCAACTAGGATTTTTGTTACAGGCTGACCATTAGCGTCTGTTTGGTAAGTCACTAGGTTTTTACCTAGCCACTTTTGTGCAAACTCTTTAACGCCTTCTTTGGTGTCATGCAGCTCTACGCCGCCCGCTTTACCACGGCCACCAGCGTGTACTTGACACTTAACGACTTTCTTGGCTGTACTGATACGACCTGCAGCTTCGAAAGCTTCTTGTGCAGTATCACATGCGAAACCTTCTGGTACAGGCAAACCGAATTCTGCAAACAGCTGTTTGGCTTGGTATTCATGCAAATTCATTTTGATATTCCGTTTATTTTCCCTTAAGGGATTATTATTTCCATAACGACACAGTTTCCTGTGTTACGTCTGTAGGGTCTTCTCAAATCAACTGCTGTCCATTTTCTAATGGCTTTACAGTTCAAGTGAAGGCCAGACGTTGAGCAGCCTAGCCTTTGAAACTTTTTACGTCTAGCTAACGGGGTTAACTAGACGTTTTAGCGATACTAAACGTCTAACAGCAGACGTGCAGGATCTTCTAGAAGCTCTTTGATGGTCACTAGGAAACCAACTGATTCACGGCCATCGATTAGACGGTGGTCGTAAGAAAGCGCTAGGTACATCATTGGTAGAATCTCTACCTTGCCATCAACAGCCATTGGACGATCTTGGATTTTGTGCATACCCAGGATTGCCGCTTGAGGCGGGTTGATGATTGGCGTAGACATTAGAGAACCAAATACACCACCGTTTGTGATAGTGAAGTTACCGCCCATCAGCTCGTCAACAGTTAGCTTGCCGTCACGGCCTTTGATTGCTAGCTCTTTGATGCCTTTTTCGATATCAGCGAAACCTAGTGTGTCACAGTCTTTCAGTACTGGAGTCACTAGACCACGTGGCGTTGATACTGCCATGCTGATGTCGAAGTAGTTGTGGTAAACGATATCTGTACCATCAATAGAAGCGTTCACTTCTGGGAAACGTTTTAGCGCTTCTGTTACTGCTTTCACATAGAAAGACATGAAGCCCAGACGCGTGTCGTGACGCTTCTCGAATTGGTCTTTGTACTGCTTACGAAGGTCCATGATTGGCTTCATGTTCACTTCGTTGAAAGTAGTCAGCATTGCTGTGCTGTTCTTCGCTTCTAGAAGACGGTTTGCAACTGTCTTACGTAGGCGAGTCATAGGTACGCGTTTTTGGCTACGAGCTGCTGCTGGCGCTTCAACTGCTGGTGCAGATGCTGCTGCCGGAGCGGCTTTCGCTGCTGCTAGATGTGCGTCGATGTCTTCACGAGTAATACGACCACCAACACCAGTGCCTTTAACGTCAGCTGGTTGTAGGTTGTGCTCTGCAAGCAAGCGACGAACAGCTGGGCTTAGTGCGTCGTTGCTCTCTTCTGTAAGAGCCGCTTTGTGGCGCTTATCAGGAGAAGCTTCTGTATCTTCAGTCGTGTCTTTCGTTGGTTCACCAGCGACAGCACCAGGTTTAATTTTCGCCAGAAGCTGCTTAGAAAGTACCGTAGCACCCTCTTCTTCAATGATAGCTTCCAGAACACCCGCTTCAGGAGCCGGTACTTCTAGAACTACTTTATCTGTTTCGATATCTACAATGACTTCATCACGTGCAACCGCTTCGCCCGGTTTTTTGTGCCAAGTAGCAACTGTTGCATCAGCCACAGATTCAGGTAAATCTGGAACCAGAATTTCAATTGTCATGTGCGTATTTTCCTTTTACTTCTAGTTCTTAAGTAGGGTCAAAGCGTCGTCAACTAACGCTTTTTGTTGTTTCAAGTGTACTGACATATAGCCAACAGCTGGTGATGCTGATGCAGGACGACCTGCGTATTGAATATCAGCACCTACTGGGATAGCAGCTCGGAAATTATGTTGGCTACTGTACCAAGCACCTTGGTTTTGTGGCTCTTCTTGACACCAAACGTAATCGACTACATTTGTGTACTGTGCGATGGCAGCTCTCACGTCCTCATAAGGGAACGGGTAAAGTTGCTCAATACGTACAATAGCGACATCGTCTTGCTCGTTCTTACGCCTTTGGTCAAGCAGGTCAAAGTAAACCTTACCTGAACAGAACACGACGCGTTTTACGTTCTCAGGAGCCAGATCATCAATTTCTGCGATAGCTGGTTGGAACGTGCCTTCTGCCAAATCTTCAAGAGAAGAAGTACACAGAGGGTGACGAAGCAATGACTTAGGTGACATTACAATCAGTGGACGACGCATTGGTCGAACAACCTGACGGCGAATCATGTGGTAAACCTGAGCTGGTGTTGAAGGAACAACAACCTGCATGTTTTGTTCAGCACATAACTGAAGGTAACGCTCAAGACGTGCAGAAGAGTGCTCCGGGCCTTGGCCTTCATAACCGTGAGGAAGCAGCATAGTTAGACCACATAGACGTGCCCACTTTTGCTCACCTGATGAAATGAATTGGTCGATAACAACTTGTGCACCGTTTGCGAAGTCACCAAATTGAGCTTCCCAAAGGGTTAGACCGCTTGGCTCTGCTGTCGCGTAACCATACTCAAATGCGAGTACCGCTTCTTCAGATAACACAGAGTCAAACACTTGGAATGGCCCTTGTTTATCATGAATGTTCGCAAGAGGAACATACGTGCTTGCATCTGATTGATTGTGCAGTACTGAGTGACGGTGGAAGAACGTACCACGACCTGAATCTTGGCCTGAGATACGAATACGCTTACCGTCGTCAACAAGTGTTGCGTATGCCAGAGTTTCAGCCATACCCCAATCGACTTGTTTCTCACCATTCACCATGGCAGTACGATCGTTGTACAGTTTATTTACTCGGCTTTGCAGCTTGTGGCTGTCCGGGTATTGACAAAGTTTGGTACCAAGCTCTTTCAGGCGCTCGATATCAATCTTGTTATCCCACTCGATGTTCCAGTCGTGACCTAGGTAAGGAGACCAGTCTACTGAGTGAAGTGCCATTGGACGCCACTCTTTAACCACAACTTCACCGTGATCAAGTGCATCACGATATTCGTTAACTAGCTGAGTTGCTGTATCAATACCAAACTCACCGCGCTCCATTAGCACGTCAGCGTAAAGCTTACGTGGTGTTGGGTGCTTCTTGATTTTTTGGTACATCAAAGGCTGTGTTGCATTCGGCTCATCGGCTTCATTGTGACCGTGGCGACGGTAACAAACCAAATCAATAACAACATCACGCTTAAACGTATTACGGTAATCCAATGCAAGACGCGCAACAAACGCAACCGCTTCTGGATCATCAGAGTTAACGTGGAAAATCGGAGCCTGAACCATCTTCGCGATATCGGTACAGTACATCGTAGAGCGTGTATCGCGAGGGTTAGACGTTGTAAAACCAACTTGGTTGTTTACAACGATACGAACCGTACCACCTACACAGAAACCACGAGCTTGAGACATGTTAAACGTCTCTTGTACTACACCCTGACCAGCGATAGCTGAGTCACCGTGGATAGTAATTGGAAGTACACGGCTACCATCATTATCACCAAGGCGATCTTGACGTGCACGTACTGAACCGATAACTACCGGGTTTACGATTTCTAAGTGAGATGGGTTAAATGCTAGTGCTAAGTGAACGTTGCCGCCTGGCGTTGCGAAGTCCGCAGAGAAGCCTTGGTGGTATTTCACATCACCAGTACCCCACGTGTCATCGTGCTTGCCCGCAAACTCGTCAAACAGGTCTTGTGGCTTTTTACCAAGCACGTTGACCAACATGTTTAGACGACCACGGTGAGCCATACCAACAACAACTTCACGCATGCCTTGTCCGCCAGCATGACGAATAATTTCTTTCGTCATTGGGATAAGAGCATCACCACCTTCCAACGAGAAGCGTTTTGCGCCTGGGAATTTCGCACCAAGATAGCGCTCAAGACCTTCAGCAGCAGTTAGCTCTTCTAGGAAAGCTTGCTTTTCTTCTTTGTTGAAAGAGGGTTGACCAGATACAGACTCTAAACGTTGTTGGATCCAACGCTTTTGCTCTGTATTTGTCATGTGCATGTATTCAGCACCAATAGAGCCACAATACGTTTGCTTTAGAGATTTGTAGAGATCTTTAAGCACCATCGTCTCTTGGCCAATGGCGTAAGAGCCGACGTTGAACGTCTCATTGAGGTCATCTTCGGTAAGAGTGTGGAAAGAAGGGTCCAGTTCATCAACTGTCGCTCTTTTCCATAAACCTAGGGGGTCTAGATTTGCTGCTTGATGCCCTCGGAATCGATAGGCATTAATAAGTTGCAGAACCTTTACTTGTTTCGCATCGACATCTGGATCACTAACTTGGACACTGTAATGCTTTGTTTCTTGAGCGAGTCGACGGAAGTATTCACGAACACGAGAGTGTGGTTGTTCCACTGTCTCTGAAGCTTGCACAGGCAGTTCTTCAAAAACACTTCTCCATTCGTCACTTACCGAATCTGGGTCACTTAGATACAGTTCATAGAGTTCTTCTACGTACGTTGCATTGGCGCCAGCCAAGTGTGAAGACTCGAGCCATGCCTTCATCACGCCGTTGTGCATATTTTCCCTTAACCAGTAGTTTTCACGTTTGCTGCGGTCTATGCCGAGCTATTAAAAGGCCGCCCCAAAACTTCTAGGGCGGCAATTTTTATATAACTTAAACCGAACGATTCACTAGCATGGTCTTGATGTGACCAATAGCTTTCGTCGGATTTAATCCCTTAGGACAAACACTTACACAATTCATGATGCCATGGCAACGAAAAACGCTAAATGCATCATCAAGATCGGACAAACGTTCGTCTGTCGCTGTATCTCGGCTATCAATTAGCCAACGGTACGCTGCAAGCAGGCCTGCTGGTCCGATGAATTTGTCAGGGTTCCACCAGAATGATGGGCATGACGTTGTACAACATGCACACATGATACATTCGTACAATCCATCTAAATGAGCACGCTCATCAGGGCTTTGTAAGTTTTCACGAGCCGGTGGCACATTGCCATCAGACACTAAGAATGGCTTCACTTTTTCGTAGTTATCGTAGAACTGAGTCATGTCTACAATCAGGTCACGAACAACGGGTAAGCCAGGCAGTGGGCGAATCACAATCTTGTCTTGGCCCGAAAGCGCAGACAATGGCGTGATACACGCTAGGCCATTTTTACCGTTCATGTTCAAACCATCCGAGCCACATACACCTTCACGGCATGAGCGACGGAATGAGATTGTTGGATCTTGCTCTTTCAACAGAATAAGCGCATCCAAAAGCATCATGTCTGAACCTTCATCCACTTCTAGAGTGTATTCCTTCATATAAGGTTTCTGGTCGACATCTGGATTGTAACGATATAAAGAGAAATTCAGTTTCATGGTCATATCTCCTTAGTACGTACGTGCTTTTGGTGGGAACGCTTCACGATGGATAGGTTCCATGTTTACACCACGCTTAGTCATGCTCTCTGACTCTGGGTTGTAAAGTGAGTGGCATAGCCATTGCTCATCATCACGGTCAGGGAAATCGAATCGAGCGTGTGCGCCACGGCTCTCTGTACGGAAATTTGCAGCAACAGCCGTTGCGAATGCCGTTTCCATCAAGTTTTCAAGCTCTAGACACTCGATACGTTGAGTGTTGAACTCTGTAGACTTATCAGATAGGTGTGCATTTTTCAGACGCTCGCGAATCGCTTTTAGCTCTTCTAGGCCTTCAGCCATTGCTTTGCCTTCACGGAATACTGAGAAGTTGTTCTGCATACATTGCTGAAGATCTTTACGGATTTGCGCTGGATCTTCGCCGTCTGTGCTGTTTTCCCAACGGTTGTAACGCTCTAGTGAACGCTCAATGTCAGCTTCAGTTGCAGGTTTCGCTTCGTCTTGCTTCTTCAGTGTCTCACCTAGGTGTAGACCTGTCGCACGACCAAATACCACCAAATCAAGCAGTGAGTTACCACCTAGACGGTTGGCACCATGTACTGATACTGATGCGATTTCACCACAAGCAAATAGACCTTGGATTTCAACATCGCTGCCGTCTTCGGTTTGCTTAATAGCTTGACCAGAAACTTGTGTTGGAACACCACCCATCATGTAGTGACATGTCGGGATTACTGGGATTGGCTCTTTCACTGGATCAACGTGAGCAAAGGTACGAGAAAGTTCACATACACCAGGAAGACGAGATTCAAGCGTCTCTTTACCTAAGTGATCAAGCTTAAGCTTAATATGTGGACCCCAAGGGCCATCGCAACCACGACCTTCACGAATTTCAACCATCATTGAACGAGCAACAACATCACGACCCGCTAAGTCTTTAGCGTTTGGTGCGTAACGTTCCATGAAGCGTTCGCCGTCTTTATTGAGAAGGTAACCACCTTCACCACGACAACCTTCCGTTACCAATACACCTGCACCAGCGATACCCGTTGGGTGGAACTGCCACATTTCGATGTCTTGCATAGGAACGCCAGCACGAATCGCCATACCAACACCGTCACCAGTATTAATATGTGCATTGGTTGTTGATGCGTAGATACGACCAGCACCTCCGGTAGCAAGGATTGTTGCCTTCGCTTTGAAGTAGCAAACCTCACCGGTTTCCATGCAAAGCGCAGTAGTACCTAAGATTGCACCATCTTCGTTCTTAACAAGATCCAGTGCATACCACTCAGAGAAAACCGTCGTTTTGTGTTTAATGTTTTGTTGGTAAAGCGTGTGAAGCAGAGCGTGACCAGTACGGTCGGCTGCAGCTGCGGTACGAGCCGCTTGCTCACCACCAAAGTTTTTAGATTGACCACCGAAAGGACGCTGGTAAATAGTACCGTTCTCAAAACGAGAGAAAGGTAGGCCCATTTTTTCGAGTTCGATTACCGACTCAGGACCGTTTTTACACATGTATTCGATAGCGTCTTGGTCACCGATGTAATCAGAACCTTTTACTGTGTCATACATATGTTGTTCCCAATGGTCTTCATGCGCGTTACCAAGAGCAACAGTGATGCCGCCTTGCGCTGAAACCGTATGAGAACGAGTAGGGAAAACTTTAGAAAGCAATGCACAAGAAAGGCCTTGCTCAGAAATTTGCAGTGCGGCACGCATACCTGCACCACCAGCGCCGATAACTACGGCATCAAACTCACGAACAGGAATAGTCACTTACGCACCCCACAAAATAAACAGACCAGAGAAGAAATATCCAAGAAGAACTGCAACAACACCGACTTGAAGACCAACACGCAGTTTTGCGCATTTGATGTAGTCAGTTAGTACTTGCCATAGGCCGATCCACGCGTGAACCAAAACAGAAGTAAGCGCTAACATGGTGAAGACTTTAGTGAAGGTTCCACCAAAGAATTGCGTCCAAGATGCGTAAGAGATATCACCAGAGAAAGCACAGAAGCTAACTAGGTAGATAGTGTAAAGCGTCATAATGATGGCAGTAGCACGAATCAATAGATAATCGTGGACACCATTACGACCAAAAGTAGAAACGTTGTTTACCATACTAAGATCCCCGCTAGTAGAGACAATACCGCTGTTGCTGCGAATGCAACCTTAGCGCTCTTAGCGCCAGATTCCAGCTCTTCAAAGTGACCAAGGTCCATAAGAAGGTGACGAATACCACCAGCAATGTGGTAAGCCAAAGCGGTTAAAATGCCCCACAGAATAAACTTCACGAAGAAACCATCGACAATGTCGCTAGCTTCGGCAAAGCCTACTGGGGATGAGAGGGAAATGGATAGTAACCAAAGCAGAATTCCAATCGCGACAAAAGTTATCACCCCAGACACACGGTGTAGGATGGAAGCTATTGCTGTGATTGGAAAGTGGATGGTCTGTAAATCTAAATTAACAGGTCTTGTCTTTCTTTCTTTCACGGGCTTGCTCACTCAGCTCCATTGAGCATTATGGTCATTAAATAACCTTATGATATTGTTATGGACAAAATTTGATTGTAAACCTTCAAAATTTAACATTAACTTAACAAATAACTGAAGTTGAGCCTTAGATAATTGTAAAATAATTGTTAACTGCTCGATTAAGAAAGACACCTCACATTTCTTCTTAGCCTTGCATTTATAAGGTTTTAACCAAACTTTTCAGCGTCACTATACGACTGGCAACATTCTAATACAATTGATGTAACAAATAATGCTACACAGACCAGATTTTTAACGAATTTAATGTAAAAAACACTAACAAGTGCACACAAAGCTTCAGAAAAATTGACTTTCCCACGTAAGACCAGTAAAAAAATGGCACATAAACATCCTGGACGGATTAAATAATAAACAAAGGAGATTGTTATGGCGGATAAGAAAGCTACCCTTCACATTGAAGGTCAAGCGCCAATCGAGCTGCCGATTACAGAAGGTGTACTTGGTACTCCAGTGATCGATGTTCGTACACTAGGTTCTAATGGTTTTTTCACTTTTGACCCTGGTTTTCTTGCCACTGCATCCTGTGAGTCTCAAATCACTTTTATTGACGGTGGAAAAGGCATTCTTTTACATCGTGGTTATCCAATCGACCAACTTGCCAATAACGCTGATTACTTAGAAGTATGTTACATACTTCTTTACGGTGAAGCCCCATCTCGAGCTGAGTACGAAAAGTTCAAGACTACCGTGACACGTCACACTATGGTGCACGAGCAAATCGCTAGTTTCTTCCACGGCTTCCGTCGTGACGCTCACCCTATGGCTGTAATGTGTGGTGTTGTAGGCGCTCTAGCGGCGTTCTACCACGACTCACTTGATGTCAACAACGATACACACCGTGAAATTGCGGCATACCGCCTGATTTCAAAAATGCCAACACTGGCTGCAATGTGTTACAAATATTCAATCGGTCAGCCGTTTATCTACCCACGTAACGACCTAGGCTACGCAGAAAACTTCTTACACATGATGTTTGCAAACCCATGTGAAGAGTATGAAGTGAACCCTATCGTTGCTCGTGCAATGGATAAGATTTTCACTCTACATGCTGACCACGAACAGAACGCTTCTACGTCTACAGTGCGTCTTGCTGGTTCATCTGGTGCTAACCCGTTTGCGTGTATCGCAGCAGGTATCGCATCACTTTGGGGCCCAGCTCACGGCGGTGCAAACGAAGCTTGTCTTCGCATGCTTGAAGAGATCGGTAGCGTAGATAACATTGAAGAATACGTTGCGAAAGCAAAAGACAAAGATGACCCATTCCGTTTGATGGGCTTCGGTCACCGTGTTTACAAGAACTACGACCCACGTGCAACAGTAATGCGCGAAGCGTGTCACGAAGTGCTTAAAGAGCTAAACATCCAAGATCCACTACTAGACGTGGCGATGGAACTTGAGCGTATCGCTCTTTCTGATGAGTACTTTGTTTCTAAGAAGCTATACCCGAACGTAGATTTCTACTCAGGTATCATTCTGAAAGCAATCGGTATTCCAGTATCTATGTTTACAGTAATCTTCGCGATGTCTCGTACCATCGGTTGGATTGCTCACTGGAACGAAATGCACAGCGATCCGACGAACCGTATCGGTCGTCCTCGTCAGCTATATACTGGTGAAGAACAACGTGACTTTAAAGCACTTCACGAACGTGAATAGTTGCTATAAATCATAATGTTAAAAGGGGTTGATGTGAGAACATCAACCCCTTTTCTTTTGTACGCTCTCAACTTCGTCATTCTCAAGAATGCGAAGTGAACGAATAAAATAATATCGTCATCCCCAAGAACGAGGGACGAATGAGTTGGGGATCTCCTTAAGCGAGCAGATAAACTATACAGGTTACCTGATCAATTCTAGAGAACGACGCATACACTCGACTCGTACCCCTTATCTCGCATCTGCTCTTAAACTGGGTTATCGATATCAATAAACTCAACATCCAAGCCATGTTCTTCCGCTAACCATTCACCTAACGCTTTTACACCGTATCGCTCAGTCGCGTGGTGGCCAGCAGCAAAATAATGAATGTCTTGCTCGCGTGCTGAGTAAGTAGTGCGCTCAGAAATTTCACCAGAAATAAAAGCATCAATGCCTTGAGAAGCCGCTAGCTCAATGTAGTCTTGACCACCACCAGTACACCAACCGACGGTCGTTATCATTTTGTCTTGGTTTTCTGGAGCGATATGCAGTGGTTTACGATTTAGAGCTTGATCGATTTTTGCTGCGAATTCAGTACCTGTCATTGGTGTTTTTAATTTACCAAACATAGCAACCGATTGTGGGTGCCCTTCCAAACCGCCTTCGACTTCTATCTCAAGTAACTCCGCCAGTTTCGCGTTATTACCAAGCTCAGGGTGGATATCAAGCGGCAAGTGATAACCTAAAAGATTGATGTCATTTTTAATCAAGGTACGAATGCGCTTGCCCTTCATGCCACGAATCGCTTCTGACTCGCCTTTCCAGAAAAAGCCGTGATGGACTAACAAAGCGTCTGCGTTCAGTTCTACCGCTTTATCAATCAAGGCTTGAGAAGCTGTTACACCAGTAACGATTCGCTTCACTTCTGTCGCGCCTTCAACTTGAAGACCATTAGGACAGTAATCTTTAATCTGCTGTGGCTGCAGTTTTTCGTTAAGTAGCTTTTCTAATTGTAAGTTAATCATTTTTCTTTCCAGCTTACCTTTATAATAACGTCGTTATATCAATTTACGGGTAGAATGTCGAAAGCCCCACGATGAGTTTATGAGGAAGAGATGACAGCACTGCAACGTTTTTACCAATGGGTCATCGACTCACCGCCATTACTAGAAATCAAGCCACCGGTTTCGGATCTCAGTGCATTCTCTAGCAACCATGCCATCGACTCATCACATACTTATGAGGGTAATCCTAGATTAGGTTTCCTCTACCAATATCTATGCGAGCAAGTGATCGCTGCCTCACCGAATTACTCGATAAAGCACGACGAGATTCAGATCAATGTGGAAGGCAGAACTCTCGGTGCAATCGACTTTATTCTTAAAGAAGAGAGCAGCCAAAAGCTGGAACATTGGGAAGTGGCGATTAAGTTTTATCTGCTCCACGAACAAACATGGTTTGGACCCAACTCTCACGACCAATTGGATAAGAAACTCGACAGGATGCTCAGCCACCAACTCGAAATGTCCTCTTCTGCCGCCTTTGTTGAGCAATATCCAGAAATCGATGTCGACTCAAAACACTTACTGATGCAAGGTCGTCTATATACCAACCCTTTCTTAGAGCAAAACATACCGACAAAATGCTTGGGCTATGACATTAACCCAAGCCAAGTAAACGGCTTTTGGTGCTATCAAGATCAGGCTCATTTAATCAGTGAACCACTGTATCCACTCACCAAAGAGCAATGGGCAGCAGGGACGGATGATTTCAGCAGTCAGCCGATCACCGAGTTCGGTGATCGCTTCGTCCATGGGCAAACAAAGTCGGGGCAATTCTGGTTTGTGATGCCACAAAGTTGGCCACACGGTTAGTCGTCTGAGCTAACTCAGTTACCTTTTCCCGCTTATACGTAACTAACACAAACAAAAAGGGTTGATGCTTTCACATCAACCCTTCTTCTATTTACTTAGCAACTCTAGTAATCGAGATTCGATTATAGGCCAGCGGCTGCAAATACTTGGTTAACAATCTCTTGAGCTTCTGCTTCGATTGCTCTCAGGTGCTCTTCACCCTTAAAGCTTTCACAGTAGATCTTGTAGATGTCTTCAGTGCCTGATGGACGCGCAGCAAACCAGCCGTTCTCAGTTGTCACTTTCAAGCCACCAATCGCAGCACCGTTACCTGGAGCGTGTGTTAAGCGTGCAGTAATTGCATCACCAGCCAACGTCTCAGCAGAAACCATCTCTGGAGATAGTTTCTTCAGCACGTCTTTCTGTGCACCATTTGCTACCGCTTGAATACGGTTGTACTTAGATTCACCGTGTTTAGCGGCAAGTTCTTCGTAGTATTCTTGTGGGTTCTTACCTGTCACTGCTGTGATCTCAGCCGCAAGCAAGCAAAGAATCAGGCCGTCTTTATCTGTTGACCAAGGCGTACCGTCTTTACGTAGGAAAGAAGCACCTGCGCTCTCTTCGCCACCAAAACCAAACTGGCCGTTGTATAAGCCATCAACGAACCATTTGAAACCAACTGGCACTTCACAAAGTTCGCGACCTAAGTCAGAAACTACGCGATCGATTAATGCACTTGATACTAGTGTCTTACCAACAGCAACGTCTTTACCCCAACCTTCACGGTTACGGTATAGGTAATCAATACAAACCGCTAAGAAGTGGTTAGGATTCATCAAACCTTTAGGTGTCACGATACCGTGGCGATCGTAATCTGGGTCGTTACCAAATGCTAGAGCGTACTCGTCTTTAAGCGCCAGTAAGCCTGCCATTGCGTATGGAGAAGAACAGTCCATACGAACTACGCCATCTTTATCTAGAGACATGAATTGGAATGAAGGGTCAACCGCTTCACTTACCAGAGTAAGATCTAGATTGTACGCTTTACCAATTTGACGCCAGTAATCAATACCGCTGCCACCCAGTGGATCAACACCAATCTTGATGTTTGCTTTCTGGATCGCTTCCATATCCACGACGTTAACCAAATCAGCGACGTATGGCGCGACTAGGTCAACTTCTTTTACTAGCTCAGACTGTTTAGCCTGTGCGATAGGCGTACGCTTAACACCTTGCATTTGCTCAGCAATGATCACGTTCGCACGGTCTTCAATCGCTTGAGTCAGTTCAGCTTCAGCTGGGCCACCGTGTGTCGGGTTGTATTTAATACCGCCGTCTTGAGGTGGGTTATGTGAAGGCGTGATAACAATGCCGTCGGCTTTTTTGTCATTCACTAGGTTGTGCGTAAGAATCGCGTGCGAGATACCAGGTGTTGGAGTAAAGCCGTTGTTTTCTTGAATAATAACTTCAACACCGTTCGCTACAAGCACTTCGATAACCGTAGAGAACGCAGGCTCAGATAGAGCGTGAGTATCTTTACCTAAGAAAAGAGGGCCAGTTGTACCTTGCTCGGCACGAACTTCAGCAACCGCTTGTGCAATTGCTAGAATGTGGTTTTCGTTAAATGTTGATTTGTCTGCTGTACCGCGGTGACCTGAAGTACCGAAAAGTACTTTATGATCTGGGTTCGTAGCATCCGGTTGCTGTAAGAAATAGTTAGCAACTAAAGCCGGGATATTATGAAGATCTTCCTGCTGAGCTTTCTGCCCAGCACGAGGGTGCATAGCCATTTTTCGACATCCTTATATATAAAATTTTAAAACAAAAAAACCTCATAATATCTTCTTATCCATGGATATTATGAGGTTTAAATCAGATTTCGTTAAATTGAACCTGTTACTTTTTCTATCAATTCTGCTTGGAAATTCATGCGGCTCATAAGCTGCTCAACCATCTGTCTTTTTCGGCTTGTATTGTTATTAGTAATAACCCAAAAAGGACTTTGTGGAATAGCTTTAGGCTTAGTCGTGTTGCCGTTTGCTAGCAACGTCGCTTCGTTATCTGCAAAGTAAACGCGCTTACGGCCTTTTACTTGAGTTGCTTCTGAAAAGCTTAAAGGGTCGATTTTATGCAGTGTTGATAACACAAGCATGAAACGATCAATGGCTTTCTTTAGTGATGCAAACTCATCTGATATTAGTAGTGAGCGCATTTCTTTAACGCCATCGAACTTCTCTGGAGTAAAGCCTACCTCTTTGCTAACAACGATACCTTTTGGCTCAACGATCTCTTCGATCGGAGCCATGCCTTGGCTATCAACCTGTAACAAGCGGCGCAGAATATCTGAAGCGCTTTCGCCAATACGTTCTGTCTGACCCGCAATAAAACGGTATAGGTCCTCATCAACCTCAATTGTTTTCATTCGCTTTTCACAATCTCAATGTTTAAACTCTGGGGGATTATAGCGAGATCCGCGCGGATACTCTACGTCAAACCCACCATGAATAAGATAAAAATGTCAGTACAGCTCAACTATAAAATTGAAGGTGAGGGTCACACCATTGTTTTGATCCATGGATTATTCGGTAATCTGGACAACCTTGGCTTGCTCGCTAGGGATCTAAAAGCCGATCATCAGGTACTTAGTATCGATCTCCGCAACCACGGTCAATCCTTCCATAGTGACACTCATAACTATCAAGCGATGGCACAAGACGTGGCTCAACTGCTGCATGATCTTAAGTCAGAAGACGTCACTGTGATTGGTCACTCGATGGGTGGCAAAGTAGCGATGGCACTGACACAACATCTTGCGCTGCATAAATTGATTGTCTTGGATATGGCTCCGGTCGCGTACACTCAGAGTCGCCACGACAACGTATTCGCAGGCCTGCAAGCCGTGATAGAAGAAGAGCCGACTTCACGCTCAGATGCACTCAAGGTTCTCGCAAAACATATCGAGATCGATGGCGTTCGCCAGTTTTTAACCAAATCTTTGTTCAAAACAGAGCAAGGCATCATGGAATGGCGCTTCAATGTTGCTTCGTTATTGAGCAACTACCCACATATTATTGGTTGGGAACCGATCGAGAAAACCTCGGTCAAAACCTTGCTCATTAAAGGTGGGGATTCAGATTACCTCACCGCAGAACATCAAGTAGCCGTTCAGCAGCAATTTTCTAACGCAAAAGCGCATGTCATTGCCAACACAGGTCACTGGCTGCATGCTGAAAAACCAGCAGAAATACTTAGAGCAATTAGAAAATTCATCGCTTAACTGCGCTTTTTCGTGCAGATAAATGAGAGCTGTGTAATTACTGCAGATTAACTTTATCTCACAACAGTGATATAGTGCGCCCAAGCAAAATTGGTATATAAGGTTCCCATGCTTTACGACTACATGAACATCATCGAATCTGTTGGTTTAGATCTCCTGTTTGCCGCGATTTTCTTTTTAATCGGTATGGCAATTAAGGACGTTCTCAAGCAGGGAAATGTTCCTCCATTTGGTCGTCGCATCGTATGGTTAGTACTTTTCCTTGGCTGTGCGGGTTTTATCGCCAAAGGGATAATCCAACTAAGCTGGGAAGGAACTGGGATCTAACGATTCTCTTCCGAACTTTATTACACCGACAACAGACAAAATGAAAGGTAATGATTCTATGGCAAGTGTAGGTCTCTTCTTTGGTAGCGATACAGGTAACACTGAAGCTGTTGCTAAGATGATTCAAAAGCAATTGAGCAAACAGCTCGTTCACGTTCAAGACATTGCAAAAAGCAGCAAAGAAGATATCGATAACTTCGATCTACTGCTGCTTGGTATCCCTACGTGGTACTACGGCGAAGCACAATGTGATTGGGATGACTTTTTCCCAGAGCTAGAAGCTATTGATTTCTCAACTAAGCTTGTTGCTATCTTTGGTTGTGGCGACCAAGAAGATTACGCAGAATACTTCTGTGATGCTATGGGTACTATCCGTGACATCGTTGAAGCGAAAGGCGGTACTATCCTAGGTCACACATCAACTGAAGGCTACGAATTCGAAGCATCGAAAGGTTTAGTTGAAGGCGATGACAGCCAATTCGTTGGTCTATGTATCGATGAAGACCGTCAACCTGAGCTAACTGATGAGCGCGTATCTAACTGGGTTAAACAAATCCACGAAGAGATGTGCCTAGCAGAGCTAGAAGACTAATTCTCTAGTGGTTGTTAATTGTTACAGTTAATAACCATTATGTAGATATGAAAAAACCTCCTTATAGGAGGTTTTTTGCTATTTAAAATCTATTAATTAGCACTCAGCCTCTAATGCTGCATCATCATCTCTAAATTGCGGCTTCTTTCTTACATAGAGGGTGCGTTGAATTTCTGAAACCACATTACCCTGCTTATCTTTCACGTGAATAATAAATTCGGGGAAGCACTTTTCACCGAGTTGCGTCTGACGATAGATATCGTCAAGCTGCCCTTGCCTTATCTCAAAATCTGCATACAAGTCCGATTGCCCCGGCTTGATGAAGTTAATGCTCGCTTCTTTATCCCAAACATAATATCGTTCACCTAAAATTCCCATTAACATCAATGAGTAAACGGGATCGGTAAGAGAAAAGATACTGCCGCCATATTGAGTACGATTGGCGTTCTTATTCCACCAGCGTAGCTTAAGTACTGTCTTAACAACCCTAAAGTCAGTGCTAATGTGGGCTATTCGAATACCCGCTCCCCAAAAGGGAGGCCAAATATTAAGAGCAAATTTTACAATGTTGGGTTTATATATTTTTGCGAGTTGCTTATTCATAACAACATTCCATGTTCATATCAGAAACACCGTCACCTTGACTGGTCGTACCTCCACTATAAGTGAGATACTTCCAATTTACAAAACAGATTGTGATGTCAGTAAGTAACCCTTTGAAGTTCGTGGTTTATTGTTATGCCTGACTAAACTATAATGGTATTAATATTGAATTCTGTTAATTGCTGCAGATCATCAACAGGAAAGTATATGTCAGACAATAATCAAGCGCTAAAAGATGCAGGTCTTAAAGTGACCCTTCCACGGCTCAAAATTTTAGAAGTATTACAACAGCCAGACTGCCAACATATTAGTGCTGAAGATTTATATAAGAAGCTGATCGACCTAGGTGAAGAAATCGGTCTTGCAACCGTTTATCGAGTACTTAACCAATTCGATGACGCTGGCATTGTAACTCGTCACCACTTCGAAGGCGGCAAGTCTGTATTTGAACTTTCTACACAGCACCACCACGACCACCTTGTATGTTTAGATTGTGGCGAAGTGATCGAATTCTCTGATGACATCATCGAAGAAAGACAGAAAGAGATTGCTCAGCGTTACAACGTGCAACTAACAAACCACAGTTTGTACTTGTACGGCAAAAGCATTAACGGAGATTGCAAAGGCAATCCAGACGCGCATAAAGCGAAGTAGTAATACAGAACGCTGGCTTAGGCCGGCGTTTTTTATATGGTCACTACATAAGACGATTAATCGCAACTTATTCTATAATTGACGACTTTATTCAGATACAAAAAACCGGCTCTAAGCCGGTTTTTTATTGGGTCGTTTTTAACAAACTAAATACTCAAGCATTAAGCTTCAGTTTTACCCCATGTGTCACGTAGACCAACCGTGCGGTTGAAGACTAGTGCATCTGCTTTAGAGTCTTTCGAATCCACACAGAAGTAACCTGTACGTTCAAACTGGTACGCTTGCTCTGCCACACCTTCTGCTAAGCTAGGTTCAACAAAACCATTTAGCGTAACAAGAGATTCAGGGTTTAGCGTTGCAGCGAAGTCATCAGCAGCGGCTGGGTTTGGCACTGTGAATAGACGATCGTACAAACGAATCTCAGCAGGCAGTGCTTTATCAGCAGATACCCAGTGGATAACGCCTTTCACTTTGCGGCCATCTGCAGGGTTCTTACCCAATGTTTCATTGTCGTAAGAACAGAAGATAGTCGTAATGTTGCCTTCTGCATCTTTTTCGATACGTTCAGCTTTGATCACGTAAGCACCACGCAGGCGAACTTCTTTACCTAGAACCAAACGCTTGTACTTTTTGTTTGCTTCTTCACGGAAGTCGTCACGTTCGATCCAAACTTCGCGTGTAAATGGTACTTCACGAGTGCCCATTTCTGGCTTGTTTGGGTGATTTGCAACCGTTAACGTTTCTACTGTATCTGCTTCGTAGTTTTCGATAACGATCTTAACTGGATCCAGAACAGCCATTGCACGAGGTGCATTTTCGTTCAGATCATCACGGATGCAAGATTCAAGTGAACCGAACTCAATCATGTTCTCTTGCTTAGTTACACCAATACGCTTACAGAATTCACGAATCGAGCTTGAAGTAAAACCACGACGACGTAGGCCAGAAATAGTAGGCATGCGTGGGTCATCCCAACCTTGAACTAGGTTTTCAACCACAAGTTGGTTCAGCTTACGCTTAGACATCACTGTATATTCAAGATTCAGGCGGCTAAACTCGTACTGACGAGGTTGGCAGTCAATCGTGATGTTATCTAGAACCCAATCGTACAAACGACGGTTATCTTGGAATTCAAGCGTACAGATAGAGTGCGTAATACCTTCCAACGCATCAGAGATACAGTGAGTAAAGTCGTACATTGGGTAAATGCACCACTTGTCAGCCGTTTGATGGTGGTGAGCAAAACGAACACGGTAGATAACAGGATCGCGCATAACCATGAACGAAGAGCTCATGTCGATCTTAGCACGTAGACACGCTTTACCTTCTTCGAAGCCACCGTCACGCATTTTTTCAAACAACGCTAGGTTCTCTTCTGGGCTGCGGTCACGGTATGGGCTCGCTTTACCTGGCTCTTTTAGCGTGCCACGGTACTCACGGATTTGATCAGGACTTAGCTCGTCAACATACGCTAAGCCTTTATTAATTAATTCCACAGCATAAGCGTAAAGCGTATCGAAGTAGTTTGATGAGTAGCAAATATCACCAGACCATTCGAAGCCTAACCAGCTTACATCATTCTTAATTGACTCAACGTATTCAACGTCTTCTTTTTCAGGGTTTGTATCATCGAAACGAAGATTACATTGTCCCTGGTAGTCCTGAGCAATACCAAAGTTCAAGCAAATAGATTTAGCGTGACCAATGTGCAGGTAGCCATTTGGCTCCGGCGGGAAACGAGTATGCACGCTACTGTGTGTACCATCCGCTAAATCTTTATCAATAATTTGGCGAATGAAATTCGATGGACGAGCCTCAGCTTCACTCATCTATAGCACCTCTATGTATTTAGTATTGTCAGAGAAAGTTATCTTTCGTCCCCAAGAAAACGGTCGCTTATGGCGCCAGTCAAAGATAGAAAGATCATTGTTGCTAATCATCCACAATTCTTAGCCTTTGCACAATAAGAACCGTCCGTTAATTGCGATTATTTCTGCTATTCGATGAAGAATAGAACGAACCGTGTTCGCTGGTCTTAAACTGCAGGCACAAAAAAGCCTCCCGTGTGGGAGGCTTTCAATTTGACACTTACTTAAGAGTAACTTTACGTCTTAATTAAGTACTTCCCTTACTGTGGAAGTTTTACATCAGATAGGTCTTCGCCTGCACCAATAGCTTTCATTTCGCCAGCTACGATTTCAGCTAGTGGGCCTAGGATAACCTGTAGGTTGTTTTCACCTAGTTTAACCACACCTTTAGCACCAAGTTTCTTAAGAACAACTTCATCTGCAACAGAGCGGTCTTTAAGAGTTAGACGTAGACGAGTGATACAAGCGTCGATTGAAGTTAGGTTGTCGTGACCACCTAGAGCTTTCAGGTATTGACGTGCAAGGTCGCCCTTTGGTGCTTCGCCAGCAGGAGCTGCAACAGCTTCGTCATCATCTTCACGACCTGGCGATTTCAAGTTGAAAGCGCGGATTGCGAAAGAGAAAGTGAAGAAGTATAGAGCACCGAAGCCAAGACCGATTAGTAGTAGTACGAATGGTTTAGTTGCTAGACCCCAGTTCAATACGAAGTCGATAAGACCAGCAGAGAAACCGAAACCGTGCAGAGTACCAAACATGTTAGCAACTACTAGAGACAAACCTGTAAATACTGCGTGCATTGCGTATAGAGCAGGAGCTAGGAATACGAACATGAATTCTAGCGGCTCTGTGATACCTGTTAGGAATGAACAGAATGCAACTGAGAATAGTGCGCCACCAACTTGGCTACGTTTTTCAGCAGGAGCAGCTAGGTACATTGCAAGTGCAGCACCTGGTAGACCGAACATCATTACTGGGAAGAAACCGTTCATGAATACGCCAGCGCCTTTATCGCCGCCGAAGAAACGGTGTAGGTCGCCAGATTTAACTGTTTCAGTTACTTCTTTAACAGTTGCAACAATTTCTGGGTTAACTGAGTTAGCAAATTCAAATGTGTACTCTTGACCAACAACTAAAGTTTTAGCTAGTGCAGGGTCAACACAAAGTTGAGAGAAGCCTTCTGCAGCAACTACGATCTCTTGACAAGAGCCCATACCGAACCAGAAGTACGAGTTCAGTACATGGTGTAGACCTACTGGGATAAGTGCACGGTTAAGAGTACCGTAAACAAATTGACCGATAGCGCCAGACGTTGAAACTGCGTGAGCAAGTGCATCTAGACCAGATTGAACAGCAGGCCATACAACACCAAAGATTGCGCCAGCAACTAGAGCAAATAGACCAGCCATAATAGGAACTAGACGTTTGCCAGAGAAGAATGCTAGCCACTCTGGAAGACGAGTCGCGTGGAATGCATTGTAAGAGTGACCTGCGATGATACCTGCAAAGATACCGCCGAAGAATGACATATTTACACTAGCATCGATGTTTGTTGCGGTTGCTGTCAGAACAAAGTAAGCAACTGCACCAGCAAGACCTGCTGCGCCGTTACCGTCTTTAGAAAGACCAATAGCTATACCCAAACCAAACAATAATGGTAGTTGACTGAAGATTGCGTTACCAGCAGATGCCATGAATGCGATATCGAGTAAGTCTGGTTGACCCAGACGTAGCAGCAATGCCGCAATCGGAAGCGTTGCGATTGGTAGCATTAACGCCTTACCAAGCTTCTGCGCATATCCTAGAATATTCACCAGTTGTTTCCCCCTATAGGATTTTTTAGAATTCGTTTGAGAAACTTATTTTAGTCGCTCAATTTAGTCCTATTCAGTGTATTCAATTAATTTTGCTCCGCAAATTAAAACCTTACCATTTGTGATCCTAATCACCAGTTTTTACCAAATCCAGAGGTTTTTGCTAGCGAGATCATAAAACTTATTTTATCATTAAAAAAAACGAACATTTATGGATAAAATCCAAATCTAATCATTAGGCAAAAAGATGGTAACTCCGGGCTTATAGAGCACCGTGAATAATCATTATTGATGGACCTAAATGTATAATAAAAATCAATTATTCATATTTTTTTCAACAACTTAAATCGCTTCTCATTTTGAAGCCGTTTGCCCATAAAAGATAAATCGTTACGTAAATGATGCTCGCAAACTAAGTCCGCATTTAGGTAACGAACGAATTTAAAAGATCTCACGAAATAAGGATTAGCTGACTATGTACGCGCTAAGTAACTGTAAAATTTACACTGGTAGTGATGTTCTAACCGATCATGCTGTTGTAATCGAAAACGAACTGATCAAAAAAGTCTGTCCTATCTCTGAATTGCCAGAAGGAATCGAGCTTCGCGACCTAGACGGAGCAAACCTAAGCCCAGGTTTCATTGACCTACAACTGAATGGTTGTGGCGGTGTAATGCTTAACGATGAGATCACTGCAGAAACCATGCAGATCATGCACAAAGCAAACCTGAAATCTGGCTGTACTAGCTTCCTACCAACGCTTATCACCTCTTCAGACGAAGATATGCGTGCGGTTATTACGGCAGCTCGTGAATACCATAACCAGTACCAAAACCAATCTTTAGGTCTGCACCTTGAAGGCCCTTACCTAAACGTTGCGAAAAAAGGCATCCATAGCGTCGATCACATTCGTAAATCTGACAACGAAATGATTGAGCTTATCTGTGAGAACCGTGACCTTGTTGCAAAAGTAACATTGGCTCCAGAGCTTAACGACCCTGAACACATCGAACGCCTGCACAAAGCTGGCGTTGTCGTTTCTATCGGCCACACCAACGCAACTTACGCAGAAGCGCGTCAAGGTTTCGAATCTGGTATCACGTTCGCCACTCACCTGTTCAATGCAATGACGCCGATGGTTGGTCGTGAGCCTGGCGTTGTTGGCGCGATTTACGATACTCCTGAGGTTTACGCTGGCATTATTGCCGACGGCTTCCACGTTGATTACGCAAACATCAGAATTGCGCATAAAATCAAGGGAGAAAAGTTGGTATTAGTGACGGATGCCACAGCTCCTGCAGGTGCTGACATGGAATACTTTATTTTTGTCGGTAAGAAAGTATATTACCGTGATGGTAAGTGTGTTGATGAAAACGGCACACTGGGCGGCTCAGCTCTGACTATGATTGAAGCAGTTCAGAATACAGTTGAGCACGCTGGTATCGCTTTAGACGAAGCTCTTCGCATGGCTACGCTATACCCAGCTACGGCTATCGGTGTAGAAAGCAAGCTAGGTCGAATCAAAAAAGGCATGGTTGCAAACCTAGCTGTATTTGACCGAGACTTTAACGTTAAAGCGACTGTTGTTAACGGACAATACGAGCACAATTAAGTATGAATGGCGGACAAATAGGTAACGTAGACTTAGTTAAACAACTAAACAGTGCGGCGGTATACCGACTTATAGACCAACAGGGGCCTATCAGTCGTATACAAGTGGCTGATGTAAGCCAACTCGCACCGGCAAGTGTTACAAAAATTACCCGCCAACTTTTAGAGCGCGGCCTAATTAAAGAGGTTGCGCAGCAAGCGTCTACTGGCGGTAGACGCGCTATCTCCCTAACCACAGAAGTAGAGCCTTTTCATTCTGTTGCTGTGCGTTTGGGTCGAGACTACATTCAAATAAGCCTGCATGACCTTGGTGGTCGTGAATTGGCTTTCCAACAGCAAGACCTGAATTATTCAGACCAATCAGACCTTACCCAAGGCTTGGTCAATAACCTCAAAGCTTTCATTGCTGAGCATCAACCAAAGATCGATCAACTGATTGCTATTGGTGTCACGCTTCCAGGCTTGGTTAACCCAACGACCGGTGTTGTTGAGTACATGCCGAATACCGACATCGATAACCTCGCATTAAGCGACATTATTCGCGATACATTCCATGTTGCTTGTTTTGTTGGTAACGATGTTCGTGGAATGGCGCTTGCTGAGCACTACTTCGGTGCAAGTAAAGATAGCCAAGATTCTATTTTGGTCAGTGTTCACCGTGGTACAGGTGCAGGTATTATCGTTAATGGTCAGGTTTTCCTAGGTCATAACCGTAATGTGGGTGAAATTGGTCATATCCAAATTGATCCGCTAGGCGAGCAATGCCAATGTGGTAACTTCGGCTGTCTTGAAACAGTAGCGGCAAACCCAGCTATCGTTGAACGCGTGCAGAAGCTGATTAAACAAGGCTATGAGTCTTCTTTAACAGAGCTTGAGCATATTACGATTCAAGACGTTTGTGACCACGCGATTAATGGTGATGAGCTAGCCAAGCAAAGCTTAGTTCGAGTAGGAAACCAGTTAGGTAAGGCTATCGCGATGACGATTAACTTATTTAACCCTCAAAAAGTTATCATTGCTGGTGATATTACCAAGGCACAAGAGATTGTTTTTCCTGCAATTAAGCGCAATGTAGAGAATCAGTCGTTAACGACTTTCCATAGCGGCTTGCCTATTGTAGCATCACAGATCGATAAACATCCTACGATGGGAGCTTTTGCTATGATTAAGCGCGCCATGCTTAACGGCGTGTTACTGCAGAAGCTTCTCGAAGACTAGAGAAAACAATTCTGATTTTCCGCGGGCCGTGTTTGTATAAACACGGCCCGTTTTTTTAAGCTAGGGAACTACAACAACAAGTTATGGAACTTATATTAATATCCACTGCGTTTATCGCAGGATTTATTGCTTTAAAGTGTCACCTTCCCCCATTAGTTGGTTTTTTGGTTGCAGGCTTTGGGCTTTTTGCCTTTGGCTTTGAAACCAATGACACCATCATTACTTTAGCTGACCTTGGTGTCACGCTGCTTCTATTTACTATCGGCTTAAAGCTCGATATCAAAACCCTACTCTCTAAAGAGATCTGGGCTGGCGCGACAATCCACAACCTTTTGTCCACTCTGTTTTTCGCCGTCGCCCTGTTTGGCTTTAAGTTCTTAGGTATTTCATCGCTAGCTGCCATGTCGGTAGAACAGATCGTTCTGCTCGGTTTTGCTCTTTCATTCTCTAGTACTGTATTTGCGGTTAAGACTCTGCAAGAGAAAGGCGAAATGAATGCGACCTACGGAACGTTAGCGATTGGTATCTTGGTCATGCAGGATATCTTCGCCGTAGTATTCTTAACGGCTTCTACGGGCAAAATACCTGAGTGGTATGCAATTGCTCTGTTTGCCCTACCCTTATTACGCCCACTGTTCTACAAAGTGCTCGATTGGGTTGGTCACGGTGAGATGCTGGTTCTTTCCGGCATCTTCTTCGCATTAGTCGTCGGTGCTGGTTTATTCCATTTGGTTGGTGTGAAACCAGATTTGGGGGCTCTTGTTCTAGGTATGTTACTTGCTGGTCACCCAAAAGCCTCAGAATTATCAAAGTCGCTGTTTAACCTTAAAGAACTTTTCCTTGTCTGTTTCTTCTTGAATATTGGTCTGTCAGAGCAACCAACCATTCAAGGCTTTATGCTCGCAATCTTGTTCTTGCTGATGCTGCCTGTGAAAGGTGTTCTCTACTTCTTGGTACTCAACCGCTTCAAGTTCCGTGTTCGAACGTCTCTACTTGCCTCGCTATCACTGTTTAACTATAGCGAGTTTGGCCTCATCGTTGGTGGTCTCGCCTTCAAGATGGGGTGGATGTCGGGTGATATCTTAGTTGCCGTTGCCATTGCAGTTTCACTGTCTTTTCTAATCGCTGCTCCTTTAAACCGAGCTGGTCATAAGCTTTATCAGCAGTCAGGTAAATGGCTAAAAGAGCATGCGTCAGAAAAGCTTCACCGACGTGATAAGCGAATTGACCCTGGTCGTGCCCAAGTGCTTATTCTAGGTATGGGCCGAATTGGTACCGGTGCTTATGACGAATTACGTACTCGCTATGGCAAGGTCAGCCTAGGTGTAGAAGTGCGTGAAGAAGCCGCGCACAACCACAGAAGCCAAGGCAGAAACGTGATTTCTGGCGACGCGACTGACCCAGATTTCTGGGAGCGAATTCTAGATACAGCAAACGTAAAGCTGGTGATTTTGGCAATGCCTCACCACCAAGGTAATCAAACCGCTTTAGAACAATTAAAGTCACGTAACTTTAAAGGCCAAATTGCGGCTATTGCTGAATATCCCGATCAACTCGAAACACTGAAAGAGAATGGCGTTGATGCGGCATTTAACATTTACAGCGAGGCTGGTAGTGGTTTTGCTCGCCACGTTTGCGAACAGTTAAATCCAAATATCAATAAAATCTAGTATTAGACAGTGTTCAACTAAACCTCTCAAAACTGCCTATTTTTCGCACTTTTGAGAGGTTTTTGTTTAAAAAACCAACCGCAATTAAACATCACACACCAAAAGCACATAAAAATTAGATAATTTCTAACAGAACACCCTTTATATTATTTTTTTGCTCACATCCGGTTGCTTTTTTTAGCCAGAATGGCAAATTGAATGCAGTTGATTTGGAAATTATTTAAAAGGAAGTTCTATGTGTTCAGTATTTGGCATTCTCGACATTAAAAGTGATGCCGCAGCACTTCGCCCTATTGCTTTAGAAATGTCTAAGAAGCTTCGTCACCGTGGTCCAGACTGGTCTGGTATCTATGCTGGTGAAAAAGCAATCCTTGCTCATGAACGTCTTGCTATTGTTGGCTTGAACAGTGGTGCTCAACCACTATACAGTCAAGACAAAAAGCACATTCTTGCAGTAAACGGTGAAATTTATAACCACAAAGAACTTCGTGCACGCTATGAAGATAAGTACCAGTTCCAGACTGATTCTGACTGTGAAGTTATCCTAGCGCTATACCAAGAGATGGGTGCAGACCTTCTAGAAGAGCTTAACGGTATTTTCGCATTCGTTTTATACGACGAAGAGAAAGACGAGTACCTAGTGGGCCGCGACCATATTGGTATCATCCCGCTTTACCAAGGTTACGATGAGCACGGCAACTACTACGTGGCTTCAGAGATGAAAGCATTGGTTGAAGTATGTAAGACGATCAGTGAATTCCCTCCAGGTAGCTTCTACTCTTCGAAAGATGCTGAACCTCAACGCTACTACATCCGCGATTGGAACGAGTACGCTGCGGTACAAGGCAACAGCACAAGCAAAGAAGAACTGACTGAAGCGCTAGAAGCAGCCGTTAAACGTCAACTAATGACTGACGTTCCTTACGGTGTACTTCTATCTGGTGGCCTGGATTCATCAATTACTTCAGCAGTTGCAAAACGCTTTGCGGCAATGCGTATCGAAGATGATGAGCAATCTGAAGCTTGGTGGCCACAACTGCACTCGTTCGCTGTTGGTCTTGAAGGCGCACCAGACCTTATCGCTGCTCGTGAAGTTGCGGACAAGATCGGAACTGTGCACCATGAGATGACTTACACTATTCAGGAAGGCCTAGACGCAATCCGTGACGTTATCTACCATATCGAAACTTACGATGTAACGACGATTCGTGCATCAACGCCAATGTACTTGCTGGCTCGTAAGATCAAAGCGATGGGCATCAAGATGGTACTTTCAGGTGAAGGTGCTGATGAAATCTTTGGTGGTTACCTGTACTTCCATAAAGCGCCAAACGCGAAAGAGTTCCACGAAGAGACAGTACGTAAACTGCTTGCTCTAAGCATGTTCGACTGTGCTCGTGCAAACAAATCGCTAGCGGCATGGGGTGTTGAAGGCCGTGTACCATTCTTGGATAAAGAGTTCATCGATGTCGCAATGCGTCTGAACCCTGAAGATAAGATGTGCGGTAACGGTAAGATGGAGAAACACATCCTGCGTGAGTGTTTTGAAGACTACCTACCAGATTCAATCGCATGGCGTCAAAAAGAGCAGTTCTCTGATGGTGTTGGCTACGATTGGATTGATACATTGAAAGCAACGGCTGAAGCAAAAGTAACGGATCAACAAATGGAAGCTGCTAAGTTCCGTTTCCCTTACAACACGCCAACAACCAAAGAAGGTTATGCTTACCGTGAAATCTTTGAGGAGCTATTCCCTCTAGAATCTGCGGCAGAGTGTGTACCTGGTGGTCCTTCAGTTGCTTGTTCATCAGCGAAAGCGATTGAGTGGGATGAGTCATTCAAAAACTGTGTCGACCCATCAGGCCGTGCAGTACAAGCCGTTCACAACGATGCTTACAACGCTTAGAGCGTTTTGAACAAATCCTAAAGACTAAAAAAGGCGCATTATGCGCCTTTTGTTTTAAGCCTATTTTTATTACTGCAGTTATGCGCGAGCTTGTAGTGCTTCGTTCTCAATACTGATTGGAATGACTTGGCTGATCATTTTCACCAGCATAATCGATCGAGCCTCACCGTCTTTCTGATCGAAAATAGCTTCAACCCCAGCAAATTGGCCACTCTGAATCTTAACTACCTGTCCAGATTCAAACTCAACACAACAATCTTCCACTTCGTTACTGCAGCACTTCTCAAACTCTTTAAGTTCAAACACCAAGTCTCCTTGGACCTCGTGCGGCAGTGAACCGAACTTAATAAAGTCCACAACGCCACGTGTTGAACGAACGGTCGTGAAGCTAGGACCTTGCTCATAGTCGAAGCGAACAAAGATGTAAGACGGAAACAGCGGTTCTTTGACCTGCTTTTCTTTCCCTCTCACCACCTTTTCGACTTCTATTTGAGGGTAAAAGCACTCTACCCCCTGATTCTCTAAGTGCTGCTGAGCGCGTTTTTGATCACCACGCTTACAGTAAAGCAAATACCAACGTTTCATTTGACTAGCCATTTTATATTTTTAGATATTTTACCACATGCCTAAAACGGTTAAATCACCATTAATAAAATGAATCGTTGCTAACGAAAAATAATGCGTAGCAGACCAATTTATCAACAAAAAGTTATAGGTGTCGGAGTGGTTAAGCATTGTACAGAGATCATTTAGAGATCAAAAGACTCATTGTTGTAAGCATATGTATGCCCCACCTAATGCGCATGCCACTCCCTTAAAACTCAAAATGATACACCAGAGCAATATATCTAAAGATTTTAATTCAACACAACTTTAATGAAGGTTATTAACCAACCAACTCAAATCTGGAAAATTAGTTTGCAGCACATCTAAAATGGGCAACATTAAAAATAAAGATATTTAATATCAACATCTTAGTTAAACCAAGTTGTCGTGACCATAAAATAAGTCTATTGCAGACTTTTATCCCACTGTGTATACATGAATGACTATAAAATCTTTTAATACCTAAAATTAGTAAAACTTATGCCAAGCAACCACAACATCTTTGGCCACCCTAGAGGCCTATTTCTACTTTTTAGCACAGAGCTATGGGAACGTTTCTCTTACTATGCGATGCGTGCCATCCTTGTCTTATTTTTGACTGACACTACCCTCAACGGTGGACTGGGTTGGTCAACGAAAGACGCACTCGATCTCTACGGTATTTACACCGGCTTAGTCTACATCACACCATTAATTGGTGGCTGGATTGCCGATAACTACCTAGGTCAGCGTAAATCAATTATGATTGGCGGTGTATTGATGGCACTTGGCCAATTTACAATGGCTCTACCTAACGGCTTCATCGGTTTAGACCAAGTGAACGCGCTGTACCTTGGTTTAGCTCTGCTAATCAGTGGTAACGGTATGTTTAAGCCGAACATCTCAACCATGGTTGGCGATCTGTACCAAGAAGGCGATAACCGCCGTGACGGTGCTTTCACCATTTTCTACATGGGCATCAACTTAGGTGCGCTGCTTGGTGGCTTAATTTCAGGTGCTGCTGTCGATTCATTCGGTTGGAAAGCAGGTTTCCTAGCCGCTGGTATTGGTATGGTTATTAGCTTGATCATGCAAGTGACAATGGCTCAGTCTTGGTTGGGCAACATCGGTTCTGTACCTGCTGCTGCAAGAGCGAAAGCACTAAACAAATCTAAAGAAAAAGCGCCACTGACCAAAGAAGAGTTCGACAGACTAAAAGTGATTCTTATCATGGGTCTGTTCGTGATTGTTTTCTGGGCGGGCTTTGAACAAGCTGGCGGCCTAATGAACATCTACACTCAACAATATACTGACCGTATGATTGGTGGCTTTGAAGTTCCTGCTGCGTGGTTCCAATCTTTGAACCCATTCTTCATCATTACACTTGCTCCAATCATTGCTGCGTTCTGGGTGAAACTGGGTAAGCGTGAACCCAACTCTCCTGTTAAGTTTGCAATGGCATTGTTCTTCTTAGCACTGGGCTTTGTGTGCATGATGGGCGCGGTAATGGAGCAAGGCGGTGACCTAACCGTGAAAACATCAATGCTATGGCTAGTCGGTGCTTTCTTCTTCCATACCCTTGGTGAGCTTTGTCTATCGCCTATTGGCCTGTCGTTGGTCACTAAGTTAGCTCCGCTTCGCCTAGCATCATTGATGATGGGTGCATGGTTTGGCTTCAATGCGGTGGCAAACTACGTGGCAGGCCTGGTCGGTTCTCACGTTGGTGAGCTTGGTGCTATGTCAATCTTCAGTGGTATTGCTATCACAGCAACGGTGAGTGCCATATTACTGCTGCTTTGTGCTGGTAAGCTTGTATCATGGATGCACGGTGTAGAAACCAACATGACGCTTGAAGCAGAACCAAAAGCAGAAACTTCGGTCGCTTAATAGCTAGATCGATTTCAAGAAGAAACATCAAGATCAAAAAGGGCTGCTCAATGAGCAGCCCTTTTGTTATCTATTCAATCGCCATATCAGTTAGCGATGAAGCGCCACTAGTTCAGCCATCATGTCGATGTGTGAGTCTCTGTCGTTCAGACACATAATGTAGCTAAAGTCTGAGCCACCAGCTTCGATGAAAGTCTCTTTACACTGGTCTGAAATCTCTTCCAATGTTTCCAAGCAATCCACCGAGAATGCAGGCGCCATGATATCGATCTTCTTGATGCCTTTGTTTGGCAGTGATTCAAGCGTCTCATCAGTGTATGGCTTCAACCACTCCTCTCGACCAAATCGAGATTGGTAGGTCATGGTGATGTCTTCTTCAGATAAACCTAGCTCTGCTGCAAGCAGTTTTGTCGTTGCTTCACAGTGCTGT
The DNA here is from genome assembly GCF_041466145.1 of Vibrio sp. 10N.239.312.D08. Lineage (NCBI taxonomy): Bacteria > Pseudomonadati > Pseudomonadota > Gammaproteobacteria > Vibrionales > Vibrionaceae > Vibrio > Vibrio sp. 10N.239.312.D08. The sequence continues at coordinate 38,016 of NZ_JBFSSD010000031.1, forward strand.
GGATAGATATCGCCTTCATCAGCTAAGCGCTTCGGAATGCCGTGGAACGAACAAACCAAGTGATCAGCTCTGCCATTTTGATCCCAATGACTGCGAACGCTTTCAGCCAGTGCTTTGGCATAGCTCGGGTGTGAATAGTAATCGCGAATAAAGCGATAGCTTGGGATTACAGGCATCTGCTTAAAAGCTTTGGTTAAGCCATCAGAAACAGCCGCTGTCGTTGTACCTGAGTACTGAGGGTACAAAGGCAATACAATAACGTCTTCAACGCCCTGCTCCATCAGTTGTTCGATACCCGTCTTAAGGCTTGGGTTACCATAGGTCATTCCCAATGCAACCGGCATCTCTAATTTTTTCTCTAGCTTTTCCGCTTGTCTCTGCGAGTAAACGAGCAAAGGTGATCCATCATCCATCCAAACCGACTGATATAGCTTCGCAACCTTAGGTGAACGAATAGGAAGAATCACCCCATGCAGAATAGGACACCAAAGCCAACGAGTTAGGTTTACTACTCGCTTGTCGTGCAAGAACTCACTCAAAAATCGACGAACGCCAGCGGGGGTCGCAGAATCTGGCGTACCTAAATTCACCAGTAAAACGCCCTGCTTTTTATTATTTTCCATAGATACCTGAGACCAATATGTGATTTTCTGGAAAGTAATATACTAATCTGCATAAGTTTAAGATCATTGCTTCCCACTAAATGTCTGAATAATCATTCTTTAAACGGGATATCACAACATCTACTTTCGATTGTGAGCCACCTTCATCAAAAACGGTTTCGTCTTGAACGATGTGTAATCGAATTATCTAGATTGGTATCGTACTAAAAATTGAAACAAAAAAAGCGACCCTTAAGGTCGCTTCCAATATATCAAATTCTAAAACTGGCTGTTAGCCAATTATGCTAGTGCTTTCTCAAGTTCTGCACTAACTTCAGCAACTTGCTTAGTACCGTCAAACTTAAGGTACTGAGTGTTGCCTGCTTCAGCTTCTTTACCGTAGTAAGAGATTAGCGGAGCTGTTTGATCGTGGTATACACCTAGACGTGCACGAACTGTTTCTTCTTTGTCGTCATCACGTACAACTAGCTCTTCGCCAGTTACGTCATCTTTACCTTCTTCTTTAGGCGGGTTGTACACAGTGTGGTATGTACGGCCTGAAGGAAGGTGAGCACGACGACCAGCCATACGCTCAACAATCACATCGTCAGCTACGTCGAATTCAACAACGTAATCAACAGCGATGCCCATTTCTTTTAGGCCATCAGCTTGTGGGATTGTGCGTGGGAAACCGTCTAGTAGGAAACCTTTCTCACAGTCATCTTGAGCGATACGCTCTTTGATAAGACCAAGGATAATTTCATCAGAAACTAGCTGACCAGCGTCGATTACTGATTTTGCTTGCTTACCAAGCTCAGTACCCGCTTTGATAGCAGCACGTAGCATGTCACCAGTTGAAATTTGAGGGATACCAAATTTGTTCATGATGAAGTTAGCTTGAGTACCTTTACCCGCGCCAGGAGCACCTAGAAGAATGATGCGCATGTTTAATCCTCTTATAAAATTATGATTTATACCGAAGCTCACTATCCCTCCATTCTTGCTCATTTTTAGGATGAACAGAAAGCGTTAAGTAACCATTGAGGCTAAGCAAAACTGTGAACAGAAGCAAAACGGTAAGTTTCGGTATAACGTTTAAAAATCATACAACTGGAGATAGTAGCTTCCTAGCCCCAGCTGATTAGGTCGAGCATTCTATCACATTAATATTCAATTTGGCTGAATTTACGACTAAAGAATGCATCGACAACATTTGTTGTGACGATAACGGTGACGTCGACCACGTTAGGTCAATTTTCAACGACGTTCATAAAAAAAAGCCCGCATTTGCGAGCTTTTTATTGTAATTGTTGGCTTAACCTAAAGTCGAAAGACTAACGCTTTGTTAGTAGCTCGTTGATTGCACCCAAGAATTGTGACGGATCTTCCATTGAGCCCTTTTCAGCCAGCATCGCTTGACCAAGTAGCAACTCAACCCAACGACCAAACGCTTGCTCGTCTGCTTCGTCAGCCATCTGTTTAACCAGTGCGTGCTCAGGGTTAATCTCGAAGATGTACTTCACTTCCGGTGCCGCTTGACCCGCAGCTTCAAGAAGCTTCGCCATTTGCGTGCCCATTTCGAAGTCGTCAGTCACAACAACCGCAGGTGTCGTTGCTAGCTTGAAGGTCGTACGAACTTCTTTAACACGACCACCTAGGTAAGATTGAGTACGCTCAACAACAGATTTGAACTCTTCTTCTGTCTCTTTTTGCTTCTCTTTCTCTTCTTCACCTTCAAACTTGCTTAGGTCTAAGCCTGCTTTAGTGATCGATTGGAACTGTTTACCGTCGAAGTCAGTCAGGTAGTTCATTACGTACTCATCAATACGATCGTACATTAGAACCACTTCAATACCTTTAGCTTTGAACTGCTCCAAGTGCGGGCTGTTTTTAGCGGCAGCGTAGCTATCTGCTGTCAGGTAGTAAATCTTATCTTGGCCTTCTTTCATGCGCTCAACGTAAGATTCTAGGCTGATGGTTTGTTCAGCAGAATCCACTTCCGTTGACGAGAAACGAAGTAGACCAGCGATCTTCTCTTTGTTCGCCATATCTTCAGCCGGGCCTTCTTTCAATACTAGGCCGAACTCTTTCCAAAACTCTAGGTACTTATCATTGTCATTCTTCGCCATGCGCTCAAGCATAGTCAGTACACGCTTGGTACATGCGCCACGAAGAGACTGAGTTACCTTGTTGTCTTGCAGGATTTCACGAGACACGTTCAATGGCAGATCGTTTGAGTCAATCAAGCCACGAACGAAACGCATGTAAGATGGCATGAACTGCTCTGCGTCATCCATGATGAATACACGCTGCACGTAAAGTTTCAAGCCACTCTTGTGGTCACGGTTCATCATGTCCCAAGGTGCTTTCGCTGGGATGTAAAGCAGGCTTGTGTAATCGTTCTTACCTTCAACCTTGTTGTGGCTCCAGGTTAGTGGATCAGCAAAGTCGTGAGATACGTGTTTGTAAAACTCTTGGTACTCTTCTTTCTCGATATCAGACTTGTTACGAGTCCAAAGTGCTTGCGCCTTGTTGATCTGTTCCCAATGTTTCTCTTCGGTGTCTTTACCTTCGTCATCTTTCACTGCTGTGAAGATAGAAACAGGAATGCCGATGTGGTCAGAATATTTACCAATCACTTCACGCAGACGCCACTCATTTAAGAACTCTTTACCGTCTTCACGCATGTGCAGAACGATGTCAGTACCACGAGACTCTTTAGTGATGTCTTCGATTGTGTAATCGCCTTCACCTGCAGAGTGCCACTGAACAGCTTCATTGTTCGGCAGGCCAGCTGCACGTGTGCGAACCGTTACCGCGTCTGCGACGATGAATGCAGAATAGAAACCCACACCAAATTGACCAATCAGTTGAGAGTCTTTGCTTTGGTCTTCAGACAGCTTTGAGAAAAAATCTGCAGTGCCTGACTTAGCAATCGTACCTAAATGCTCAATAACGTTGTCGCGGCTCATACCGATACCGTTATCAGAAATGGTTAACGTGTTTGCTTCCGCGTTGAAAGAAAGTTTTACACCTAGATCTGCATCACCTTGGTAAAGGTCACCGTTCGATAGAGCTTGAAAACGAAGCTTATCAGCCGCGTCAGATGCGTTAGAGATCAGCTCACGTAGAAAGATTTCTTTATTTGAATACAGTGAGTGAATCATTAGATGAAGTAGTTGTTTTACTTCAGATTGAAAGCCACGAGTCTCTTTATTTTGCGTTGCCGTTTCGCTCATTTTTACTCCAAAACATCTATACTTTATGTTGAATAATCATAGGGGCGTAACACTTGATGCCACTCTTCTGTTCATTAACATGAGGATGACAAATGTAAATTCAAGGTCAAAAATCATAAAAACACTGTTTTTTTTATCTGTTTTTATTATCCTTGAGCCGGATAAATATAAAAGAACATAAAATAAGCCATGATTTGGTGAAGAATTAACGGAACTTCACCTGAGATTTGTCTATTTCTCCCCCCAAAACAATCCAAAATAGAAGAATTCAATGAGTAATATCGGCACAAAGTTTATTCTCGCACAACGGTTCGTATTCGACCCAAACAGCAATTCACTTGTCGATCAAATGAGCGACGGTGAAGTCGTACGTCTTGGTAGCAATGAAAGCCGCATTCTCTTGATGCTGTCAGAAAGGCCTAATGAAGTTATCACTCGTAATGAATTGCATGAGTATGTTTGGCGAGACCAAGGCTTTGAGGTGGATGACTCAAGCTTAACGCAAGCCGTATCGACTCTGAGAAAGATGCTCAAAGACTCAACCAAATCTCCTGAATTCGTAAAAACAGTACCTAAGCGCGGCTACCAATTTATTGCGACCGTTGAACGTTCTGCGCCACTGTCATCAAATGACCTGCCAGTAGCCGCTGAAATTGCAGAAAATGACGTTGAACCTATCCTAACGTTTGCAACGCCTGCAGCGACTGAACAAGCAATCACTGACACATTTGAACCTGAGCCAATTACAAAAGTTCAACAAACTAAGGTGGCAGTAGAACCAGCAACCGCTCCTGTTGTAGCTCCGGCTAAAAGCACCAATAAATGGTTAACATTTTGGTTACTGCTTGCCGCTTTCATCATGCCGATTTTCGTTTTAACGTTTACTACCTCGGTGGAGTCCGAGTTCACGGTTTTGACTGAAGTGGATGGTGTAAAGGTTCAATCACCGGTTAACCACCCAGACCTCAGCAGTTGGCTGCCAGCAATAGAAAAGTGTGTATTAAGTTACAACACGAGTCACACTGGTGTGCTAAAGCCGACAGAAGTGATCGCGACAGGTGGACAAACCAATAACCTTGCCCTCAACTACATTCACCCGCAAGATTACTCGAGCGAAAATGTAACCCTAAGAATTTACGCAAATCAGTCGGATGTAAACGACATTTGTAACGGTGGTAAGTAACATGAAATTAAAAGTATCGATTATCTTACTGGTTCTATCGGCATTTTTGAGTGGTTGGCTATATTGGAGCAGCAATGCAAAAGTAGAGCGCTTGCTCACTCAGCATGAATGGCAGTCGAGAATGGTGACGCTGATTAGCGATAACAAGCAAGCTGACTCAATAGGCCCACTTCGTAGAGTTGAACTATCATCGAATGCGAAATACCTACCAAATGGTACATATTTAAGAATGTCAGTGGTTAGACTTTACGGTAATCAAACTGAGCCTGCGAATGTCATCAACATCTCTGAAACGGGTCAGTGGGATATTAACGATAACTACTTACTGATTTCGCCAACGGAGTTTAAAGATGTGACCTCGGCTCAGCGCCAAGACTTTTCAGAAGAACAGCTAGAGCTGATCACTCAAGTCATTAAGATGGACGCAGAGCAAAGCCGCCGCATAGATATTGTTAACCCGAAGGCACTGCTACTGACTAGCTTAAATCATGGTTCTACCGTATTGTTTTCAAACTAAGATTGGATCGCTATTTACTGTTTATGAATAGCTGAATACCATGAAACGGTAAACCAATAGAAAAAAGGGGCATGAAGCCCCTTTTTTGTTAGCCGTTGGTATCAAATTACGGATGTAGCATTTTAAGGATTAACCATGAAAACGGAACAACCTAATCTGGCGCCAGCGAAAGAGACAGCAACAAAAGCCACAATCGCGATACACTATTGCCGTCAATGCAATTGGATGCTTCGCTCTAGTTGGTTATGCCAAGAGCTACTGCATACCTTCAGCGAAGAAATTGAACAAGTGAGCTTACACCCAGACACAGGAGGCAGGTTCGAAATCTTTTGTAATGGTGTGCAGATTTGGGAAAGAAAAGCAGATGACGGTTTTCCAGAGGCGAAAGTTCTGAAGCAAAGAGTACGAAACATCATTGCTCCAGACAGAGATCTCGGCCACGTGGACTCAAAATAAGCCTTTCACAGCCGATCCAATGATTTAAAGCTGACCACTCACGAGAACATCACCTTCAAGGCTAATGACTTTGAAGGTATTGTTTTCATAGATGCCATAGCTTGCCGCGTGTCCCTCTCGTGGGAATGTCACCGAGCTAGGGTTAAAGATAAAGATGTCATCTTGGTATTCGGCGACAGGAATATGGGTATGACCGTGTGCAATGATATCGCCCGCCTTCAACGCAGGGCGTTTATTGGTGTTGTACAAATGGCCATGCGTTAGGAAGATACGCTGGCCTGATTCTAATAGCACCCACGAGTAATCCATCATCATTGGAAAAGACAACAACATCTGATCCACTTCGCTATCGCAGTTACCACGAACGGCAATGATCTCTTGAGAAAACGCATTCAACTTATCTGCAACCGCCGGCGGGTTGTATCCTTCTGGAATCGGATTTCTTGGTCCATGATTCAGAATGTCACCCAATAGAACTAAATATTGCGCACCAGATGCTTGGTAGAGTTCTAATACCTTTTCTGTTGCTGGCAGCGAACCGTGTAGGTCTGAAGCAAAAAATAATTTCACACGTACTTCTCCATAAAATTTATGAGCCTATTGTACGTATCTAAATGCTACACGTCATCTCTCGCCATACCATTGATCACGATATTATTGTAACTAACCATACCTACTATCTTGTTATCACGAACTACTGGCGCACGACTGATACCAAAGCGTTCAAACAGGCGAGCGCAATACTTTACGTTCATCTCAGCAGACACGCTTAGCGCTGGCTTGGTCATGATCTCATAAACATTGGTTCGCTTTGGAGATCGGTTCTTAGCCAGTACTTTCTTGGCAATGTCATTCATCAATACGATGCCGTATTCGTCATCTTCGTGGCGTTTATCGACAATGATTGCCTTCACTTTGTGCTTTTTAGCCATCTCTATCGCTTCTAACACCGTGGTTAGCCCATCGATAATCACATACGTATTGGCCATGACATCGCCTACTCGGATCTTTTCACTGGTACTCATAGCTCATCCTCCACAACCTTTGTTAACGTCTCGACTTGATGCGCAACCCCGACTGCGTCTTCAATATCGATCTGCACCGCTATACCTTGTCCTGACTCCTGGTCAAACTCGCCGACTTCGCCAATAGTTTCAAGAATATGCCTCGCTAAGTGTTCCTCAACCACAAACAGCAACACATCTTTTTGCACCTCTAACGTTAAGCCAAAGAAGGTAGTTTTTTGGTTTAAGCCCTGCCCTCTGGCATTATTAATCACGGTTGCTCCGGTTGCGCCCGCATCACGCGCGGCATCGAGCACACTGTCTGTCTTGCTCTCTTCTACAAACGCTAAGATAAGTTTAAAGCGCATCTTTGCTCTCCTTAGAGGTGTGTAAACGGTTTAACCATTGTGTTATTTGGGCATAGCTCATCACTGAAATAATCGGAAACAAGCTGGCAAAAGCGATCAATCCAAAACCATCAATGACAGGGTTTCTTCCTGGTACGGTTGAAGCAAGCCCAAGCCCGAGCGCTGTCACCAAAGGGACTGTCACCGTTGATGTGGTTACACCGCCCGAGTCATAGGCCAATGGAATAATGAGTTTTGGGGCGTAAAAGGTTTGAATGACCACGACGACATAACCAAAAATGATGTAGTAATGGATCGGGTCTCCAGCAACAATCCGATAGCTTCCAAGCGAGATACCAATAGCGACACCCAATGCCACGGCGATTCTCAGCCCATTAACACTGATACTGCCGCCCGAGACTTGATTCGCCTTAATTGCCACAGCAATCAACGAAGGCTCGGCTATCGTGGTGCTGAAACCAATACAAAACGCGAAAAGATAGACCCAGTAATAATCAAACCAAACCAAAGCAAGGCCAGAGCTGACCTTAAACTCAGTCAGGAAACTTGGCTCGGTCAGTTGCATGGCCATCGTCTCCCCTAAGGGAAACAGTGCAAGTTCCAATCCCATCAAGAAAAGAGACAAACCAAGGATGACGTAAAAGAAACCAATCAGCACCTTAGCTAAATTGTTCACAGGCTTACGTAATACCGCCAACTGAAAACCAAAGATGATCACCGCAATCGGAATTACATCCATCACGGTACCTAAAAAGGTGTCGATAAATTGCTGCACACTGATCATGTCACCACCATCCCATAAACCATGACAAACATCATCGGCAACAACGAAGCAAATGCAATCAATCCAAAGCCATCAATCATAGGATTTCGTCCTTTAATCGCCGAGGCTAACCCCACCCCCAGTGCTGTCACCAGTGGAACGGTGATCGTCGATGTTGTCACTCCACCAGAGTCATACGCAATCCCAATAATGTTTTCCGGAGCAAATGCAGTAAGCACCACAACTCCAATATAGCCACCGATGATCATGTACTGAATTGGCCAACCTTTTAAGATTCTCAGCACACCGAGTAAAATAGCGATACCGACTGACAGTGCCACTGTAAAGCGCAGGCCATCGGCATACTGCTCCATTTCATCTAACGTATTGGGGATTACACCTCCCTCAGCTGCCACTTCTGCGGCTTCGGCAGCGACTGCGGTTAACGCTGGCTCGGCTATGGTGGTACCAAAACCCAAACAAAAAGCGAAGATCAATAACCAGAACACACTCCCCTTTCTGGCAAATGCTTGAGCCATCGATTCGCCAATCGGAAATAACCCCATTTCAAGGCCAAAGATAAAGAAAGTAAGTCCAAAAACGACGAGCACTAAGCCGGTTAGAATAGATAAAAGATGAGGAAGTGGCTCTTGTAAGACAGCAAGCTGGAAGAAAGCGATTACCGCCACGATTGGCAATAGATCCCTCATGCTACCTAACATGGACCGAAACAAAGCAAGCACCGCCGTCATCGCAATTCCTTGTCGTTGGTTATGAATTAATAATAATCATGGCAAATCCTTATCATTGCTTATGTGACAAATATTACGCAGTTGGTAACATATCCGAGTAAAGTGCATAAGTGTGATAACGGTACACATCCTGACTTGATGAATTTAATTTCACTCCTTTGTAAATTGAAAAAGGCGTAATTTGGGCATCACACGATTGAAACCTTATGATCGTTATAGTGATTTTTTCGTATTGATTGGCGACTAAAAACGAGCCATGTCTATAATTATGTTTAATAGGGAGATTGGTATGAAGATATTGTTAACGGGTGGTACTGGATTTATTGGCTCTGAATTGGTCAAGAGTTGGAACACTGACGACGTGACATTGCTGACGCGGAGTCCTGAAAATGCGAAGCAAAACCTAAATCACCTCAACCAGAACAACCTTCATTACATTCAATCCCTTGATGAGCTCAGTGATCTCAATGACTTTGATGTGGTGGTCAACCTCGCGGGTGAGCCGATTGCCGATAAGCGTTGGAGTACAGAACAAAAAGAGAGGATCTGTAACAGCCGCTGGCACATCACTGAAAAGCTGGTCGAATTAATTCATGCCAGTAGCACCCCGCCACACGCTTTTATTAGCGGTTCAGCCGTGGGTTACTATGGCGATCAACAGCAGCACCCGTTTGACGAGTCACTGCAAGTAGAAGATGAAGGCTTTCCTCATAAAGTCTGTGCCCACTGGGAAGAGATAGCCAAGAGAGCACAATCAGAAAGCACACGCGTGATACTACTGCGAACAGGGGTTGTACTTGGCGAGAATGGCGGCGCACTCAAGAAGATGCTATTGCCTTATAAACTCGGCGTCGGTGGTCCAATAGGTTCAGGTGAGCAGTACATGCCATGGATTCACATTCTCGATATGGTGAGAGCCATCAATCACTTGTTGTCTATCCCTCACGCTCAAGGGGAATTCAATATGTGTGCCCCTCACCCTGTGACCAACAAACTGTTCAGCAGCACGTTAGCGAAACAATTAGGCCGACCGCATTTCTTATTCACGCCGAAATGGGCAATGTCGATTCTCATGGGGGAATCATCTTGTTTGCTATTTGACAGCATTCGCTCCAAGCCGAAGAAACTCACTGAGATGGGATTCATCTTTAGTTACTCAAGAATCGAGCCAGCACTAAAAAACTTGTTACAACATCAAGACTAATTCTTTACCCTAGAGCGATAGAGACTCTAATAAAGGATTAAGTGTGAACAAGTCGATTCTGATTACCGGTTGCTCAACAGGTATTGGCTATACATGTGCTCATGCACTTCAAAAGCGTGGTTTTCATGTCATTGCATCTTGTCGTGATCCACAAGATGTTCAACGCCTTCAAGATGAAGGCCTCACCTGTATTCAATTAGATCTTTCCAACCAAGAAAGTATTGAGCATGGCGCCAAGCTTGCTATTGATCTCGCACCTAATGGATTGTATGGATTATTCAATAACGGTGCTTACGGTCAAGCAGGTGCGCTAGAAGACTTACCGACCCAAGGACTCAGAGAACAATTCGAAACCAACTTCTTTGGTTGGCATCATCTCGTCTGTCAGATCCTTCCGCACATGCGCGAGCGTGGCGAAGGTCGAATCGTACAAAACAGTTCCGTATTAGGTTTTGCAGCCATGAAGTATCGTGGTGCTTATAATGCTTCTAAATTCGCGATTGAGGGTTGGACAGATACCTTACGATTAGAACTGCATGGCAGCGGTATACAGATCTCATTACTGCAACCAGGGCCAATTGAGACTCAATTTAGAACCAATGCCTTGAAAGCGTTCAATAAATGGATCAACATTTCTGGCAGCGCCCACCAAGACGCTTACCAACAACAAAAAGATCGACTCGAAAAAGAATCATCGAATAACGCTTTTGTCCTGCCTCCAGAAAGTTGTATTGAGCCGGTATTCCATGCTCTCACCGCCGACAAACCCAAGCTAAGATACCGAGTTACGACCCCGACTAAAGTGTTCGCGGTATTGAAAAGGATTCTACCGAGTCGCTTGCTAGACCCTATTTTGAGAAAAGCTGCATAAATTACTAACTTTGAATGCAGAGTCGCAAACTTTGATGTAACGATGTAATTTTTCCGTAACAATAAGATGTCATGATTATCCTATCCCATCAGTTATTCCCAATTGATGGTTCTACTCTGGAAATCTCATGACTTTAAACCGCCTTAATTGGGTAGGTGTGGGTCTGGCAATTACGCTGTTTATACTGTTTTGAGTATCTCACGCAACGCCTCACTGACTACCTCGATGATAACGCTATGCCTTCCATGTTGAGATAACAATTATATCAACATCGAAGCATAGCGTTTTTCTATTTTTGGTTCTTTTTATCCGAGATAACCGAGTTAGATCTTGAAGTTACCGACTAATCCCCCCATATTTGCAACGTATCCACAAAACAAACCTCAAGGAACGTAAATGCAATCTCCGCATATTGTTGAACTTAATGAGCAGAACTTTCGTCAAGTATTAGAAGGTTCGATGCAGACCCCTGTACTCATCCATTTTTGGGCACCAATGAGCCAAGAGAGCGCCCAAGTCATTCCTGAACTGCAAACTTTAACTCAGCAATACAACGGTGCCTTCACCTTAGCCCTGCTCAATTGCGAACAAGAGCAAGCTATTGCTAGCCAGTTTGGTGTTCAAACACTGCCTACTATTGCACTGTTTGTTAACGGTCAGCCAGTCGATGGGCTCGGTGGCCCTCAAAGCATAGAAGCTATCGTCGATATGCTCAGCAAGCACCTTCCTAGCCAAGATGAACTTGCTTTGCGTCAAGCTCTTGAGCAAATGCAAGCTGGCGAGCACACACAAGCACTAGCAGCAATGCAGCAACTCCCAGCAGAGCTGACGAATAAAGGTGAAGTAAAACTGGCGATCGCAGAGTGTTTGTTAGAAACGCAACAATTTGACCTTGCTGAAGCTCAGCTAGCAACCATCCCTCTTGAGTACCAAGACAACTATTACAAAGGCTTAGTCGCAAAACTTGAGCTTCACAAGCAGGCAGCCGACAGCCCTGAAATACAAGCATTAGAAGCCGCTCTTCAGCAAAACCCGAGCGACGCTAAAACGGCATCTGAATTAGCATTGCAATATCACCAAGTGAACCGCAGTGAAGAAGCTATGGATCTATTATGGTCTTTCCTAGCCAAAGATCTTAATGCTCTCGATGGTGACATGAGAAAAGAGTTCATGGACATCTTGAGTGCGCTTGGACAAGGTAACCCAGTTGCCAGTAAGTACCGTCGACAACTGTACTCTCTGCTTTACTAGTTAAACCTAAAAAGCGTTAGATTAAACATCGAAAATTGACAATTCAATCAATTAGTTCATCGCATAATAGAATGTAAAATGGGCCATAAAATCAATATTTTATGGCCCATTTCTCGTTTATAAATTTGCTCAGAATTTAAATATGAGCCAGTATCAATACTGAACTATCAAAAACTTAAACTTGCAAAGGACTTTGTATGCCTATTGATACCTTGATTACTATTGGCGTCTTTACTGCCGTCGCACTGTTATTTATCTTCGCTGGTGTAAAAACCGTTCCACAAGGCAACAACTGGACCGTTGAACGCTTCGGACGATACACACATACTCTCAAACCGGGTCTTAACTTAATCATTCCATTTATTGATAAAGTTGGACAGCGCATCAGCATGATGGAGCGTGTACTCGACATCCCAGCACAAGAAGTCATCTCTAAAGACAACGCGAACGTAGTTATTGATGCGGTGTGTTTTGTTCAGGTTATCGACGCCCCTAAAGCAGCTTATGAAGTAAATGACCTTGAGCACGCGATCCGTAACTTAACCCTCACCAATATCCGTACTGTACTTGGCTCAATGGAGCTGGATGAAATGCTCAGCCAGCGTGACATGATCAATACCAAATTGCTTAACATCGTCGATGAAGCAACTAATCCTTGGGGCGTAAAAGTTACGCGTATTGAGATTAAAGACGTACAACCACCAGCCGATCTTACCGCTGCAATGAATGCTCAGATGAAGGCAGAACGAAACAAACGTGCTGATATCTTAGAAGCAGAAGGCGTAAGACAAGCAGAGATCCTAAAAGCAGAAGGTCACAAGCAGTCAGAAATCCTGAAAGCGGAAGGTGAAAAACAAGCTGCAATACTTCAAGCCGAAGCTCGTGAACGTGCTGCAGAAGCAGAAGCGAAAGCGACAGAAATGGTATCGACGGCGATTGCTCAAGGCGACATGCAAGCTGTAAATTACTTTATAGCACAAGGCTACACCGACGCACTGAAATCAATTGGCCAAGCAGAAAACGGCAAGATCATCATGCTACCGCTTGAAGCAACAGGCCTAATGGGTTCTGTGGCTGGTATTGCAGAGATGTTTGCACATAAGAATGACAAAGGTAGTAAGGACTAACTTATGGTCGAATTACTAGAACAAGTAAACCACTGGCACTGGCTGGCATTTGGTCTAGCACTGCTTGCACTTGAACTGGTTGGAACCGCTGGTTACTTTTTATGGATAGGCATATCTGCCATGTTGGTCGGTGCACTTTTGGGTGCTCTACCAATTGGTTGGCAGATGCAATGGCTGTCCTTTGCAAGCTTCTCACTTATCACGACTTGGTTGTGGTGGAGAAGACAACTCTCGAATGACAAGCAATCGGATGCAGGGCGAGAGTTAAACCAAAGAGAAAAGCAACTGGTAGGTCAAACCGTTATTCTAAGTGAAGACGTAAAGAAAGGTAGCTGTCGAATTAAGTTCGGTGACTCTTCTTGGTCTGCAAAGGCGAGTCAAGATATTCCATCTGGCACCGAAATTAAGATTGTCGCTTTAGACGGAATAGTTCTAATAATAGAACCTTTATAATCAAGTGCTATATGGAGCCTGCATTTTCAATAAATGCAGGCTTTTTCTATTTTTGAACCTTAATAATATTCGAATTATCATTGCGATAGATTGAATTGAAAAAAAAATAAGTTCTTATTTCGTAAAGCTAAAAAGTTTGATTAAGCTAAAAAGGTATAAGAAAGCCAGATTTCTTGCCCAAGATATATATGAATAATTAGCCTGACTCTCGCTTAATTATAATTATTAAAAATGTTAAGTCCGTCCAATTTTTGAAATTTTCTTTCCCTTGTCCATACTTTCATTTATCTCAATCAGAGATAAACCTAATGGAGTTTGTATGAGACATTTTTTAATCATTCTAACGGCTATTTTCAGCTTATCATTCGGAAGTGCTCTCGCGAGCAGTCAGTCTCCTGGTAACGGAAACATGGGGCCAATTGTAAAATGCTCAGATGGTAATGCAGTCACTCACGTACCATTGCTGATCTGTAAACATTACGGCGGAAAAGTGCTGTGATAGGAGACTAAAGTCAGGCTAGTAATGTAATTGCGGCCTGACGATTCTTTTTAGCTGACATAACCTAACTGCGGCCAGATAAATTGTTTAAGATAGGACATTCCGTTGAAGCATCACCAGGGCAATCATGAACCCAAGATTGCAGTTGAGCTTTCATCTTATTTAATTCAGCAAGCTTCAACTCTATTTCGTCTAACTTCTGCGTTGCCTTCTTTTTTACCTCGTAGCTTTCTCTATCGGGGTTCATTGCCAAATCAACTAGTGCTTTACACTCATCAAGGGTAAATCCAACCATTTTAGCTCTTAGTACAAACTCCAACTGTTCGATGTGAATCTCGCCGTATTGCCTATAGCCGTTTTCTGAACGATGTGGAGGACTCATCATGCCTTTACTTTCGTAAAAACGAATGGATTTCGCTGTTGTACCAACACGCTTCGCTACTTCACCAATATTCACAATCTTACCTGTAAGCCTAAAATGAAAAACCGCAGTACTGCTGTTATACAATACTGCGGTTGAAAAACATAGTTAGGGCGTAACGTTAAAGGCTTACTCTTGCTCTAACAACCAAATAATAGTTTGAGATTTTTCTTCACTATCTAGCTTGTTGAACCAGTATGAAACCATTTCGATCTCTTTTGAGCCTTCTAGTAATGCTGGGTTAGCGTTCTTACGGTTCTTGAATGCCCAATCTGTTACTGCAGATTGCTCTTCTTTGGTTGCTTCACCATACCAGTAATTCACCATCTCTTGTGCTTGTGATGCTTTTGGCTCTTCAGCAACTACTGCTGCTACTGGAACAGCCGCGACTGGAGCAACCGCGATAGCTGTATGATTATTTGCACCGTTATAAATTGTGTCGATATACGCCTTTGGTACGATAAAAGTCGTGCTCATGACTGAGTTTTGGCCTTCAAGCGTAAATTCTAAATTCTTTTGTCTTGCTTGCTGAATATCAGCGTCACTTAATGGAAACTTAATATATTGAGTCTTAGTACAGTGCTCGCTGCAGCTTTCTCTTGGTACTTGTCTATCTTCTAATTCTATCGTTTTACCAAAAAAACTAACCGTTTCGTACTCTTTGTAACTTTGGAAGTAACTCACGTCCATAGTAATTGAAGATTCTGGGGCAGTATTTGGTGTTACTTCTTTATTGTATGTAAAGTAAAGCGACGACTTGAGAATGTCTGCGCCTACATTTGCTCTATTTTCTGCTACGTAAGATTGACCGGTTACTTTAATGTAACCACCTTTGGGCTGCACATCAGCAACTGAGTCTGCAAAATTACTTTGTGAATCGAGTGAACTACAAGCTCCCAAAAATAATGATAATACAACTACACTAACTTTATTCATTATGACTAATTCCTTATGTTCACTATGGAAAAACGCTGGCAAACAAAATTTACCAGCGTTTTGATTTTTATCTAACTGTTTAAGCTAAAGATTCTAGCTTAGAAACCGTACTCAAGACCAACGCGAGTTACGATATCTGTATCAGCGTCACCAACAGTACGACCCGCTACACGTAGGTAAGGTACGAAACCGTTATGAACAGCCATTAGCTGACCAGAGATAGTGTTGCTGTCTGAGTTAGCATCTTTAGAACCATTTGTTTCAGACTCAAGGTTAGCTGCGTAACCTAGTTTGAAACCGATTGGACCATTCCAGTATTGACCAATGATTGAGTAAGAATCTTGAGTCACTTTACGGATTCCGTTATCTAGCTCTTCGCCTTTATATGCTGCTGCGATACCGAAACCAGCTGGTAGACTAGCTTCAAAACCTACGATGTATGCGAATGTATCGTCATCGTAACCAGCTACAGTATCAGTTAGGTAAATTTCACCTTTAGGCGTAGTTACGTTGCCGTTTGCATCTTTAATGTCTTCTTGAGCTACAACATACTCACCACCAGTCTCCGCTACTACACGAGTACCAGATTCAACCGCACCCATGAATGTTACTTTTTCGAAGCTGTACTTAGCACTTGCACCAACAAAGTTTGCATCACGAGTCGCTGCACCGCCACCGTTGTCGTTATCATCACGACCAACAGAAGCTGCAAAAGAGAAACCACCAAATTTAGCTGAATCGTAACGTACTTGGTTAGATTGACGATCGTAGTGACCGTTGATGCCGCCCCAATCGAATACAGAACCTAAACCAGGGTTAGAGAATGGCCAGTCGACGATTTCGTATAGTGGTGTAAGAACACGACCCACACGAAGGTTACCCCAAGAGCCAGAAGCACCAACGAACGTATCACGGAAACCTAGAACACCACCTGAAACGCCACCGTGAGACCAGTCTGTGCTATCTACGTAGCCAGATTCGATCTGCATTGTGATAGTAACGTCTTCAAACATATCTTTGTGAGCACGGAAGCCGATACGAGATTCGTTCTCTACTGCGTAACCAGAGCTAGAGTCATTGTTGTCAGTTGTGTTGTAGTTCACTAGAGAGATAGCTGCAACACCGTAAACGTCAACGTTGAAGTCAGAGTTGATACCAACTTCTTTCGCCATTACGCCTGTCGATAAAAGTGCAACAGATGCACCTAGTAGAGTACGTTTGAAAATTTTGTTTTCCATGGAATAAAACTCCTAAAAATGGATATAGCTGTTTGAATATTCCCCGCCTAAAGTTGGCCGCCGTAGAGAGAAATACCTTTTCTTGTTTGAGAACCCTAAACTCTGAATTCTCTATTTCCTTTCTGGTTATACACATCATGTGCATCCATGGCATTAAGACTAACTTCGCCCTCAAAAAGATCAATGAGAACTTAATTTTCATCTAAAAAAATATGAGTTGGTGCAAATTTAATAGGTACTTAGTGATCCAGATCGATAAATAGAAAAATCCTCACCAAAACAAAATCAACACCAATAAATTCAATAACTTGAGGTAATCATCACTTTGTAAAAATAGATATGACTCGCATTTTTTATACAACTACAATGGTATTTCATTAATATTGAGCAGCGTCACTGTCCTGATTTTAGAGTTCGTATAGGAACAAAATTCTCAACAATTAAAAAGCCCACATTTTTATATCAGAAACAAAAAAGGCACTCCCTTGAAATGAGTGCCTTTGAGCTTTTTTTATCTGTATTTACTTACGAAATAAGGGCTATTAGATCTTCTTCTGTTCTTATTTCGATACCTAAATCTTGTGCTTTAGTTAATTTAGAACCCGCAGCTTCACCGGCAAACAAGATGTCCGTTTTCTTCGATACGCTACCCGTCACTTTCGCACCTAATGCTTGTAACGCAGCTTTAGCTTCACTTCGACCTAATTGCGACAATGAGCCTGTTAACACAACGACTTTACCTTCTAATGGTAGCTCTTGGTCATCGGCAGCTTCTTCGATGATTGGCCAATTCACACCTAGCTCTATCAGCTGATCGACGACCGCTCTGTTTTTCTCTTGTGAGAAGAAGCTGGTGATATGGCTAGCAACGATGTCACCAATATCTGACACTTCAACTAATTGTTCATGAGTAGCTGCTTGAACCAGTTCCAACGTCTTAAAGTGTTGCGCTAAGTTCATCGCAGTCGCCTCACCGACTTCACGAATACCGAGTGAATAGAGGAAACGCGCTAACGTCGTGTCTTTAGCTTTATTCAACGCACTCACGACGTTCTGTGCCGATTTAGGCCCCATTCGGTCAAGAACAGTAATCACGCCAGCACTTAGCTTAAATAAATCAGCAGGTGTTTCGACCATTTCACGGTCCACAAGCTGCTCAATAACTTTCACGCCCAGTCCATCAACGTCTAGCGCCTTTCTAGAAACAAAGTGTTTAAGTGCTTCTTTACGCTGCGCCTGACAGACTAAACCGCCAGTACAACGCGCTACAGCTTCACCTTCTACACGCTCAACCGCAGAACTACATACTGGGCAAGCATCAGGGAAAACAATGTCTCTAGCCGTTTCAGGGCGACGATCTAGTACAACAGCCACTATTTGTGGAATAACGTCACCTGCACGGCGAATAATAACGCTGTCGCCTACCTTCACGCCTAAACGCGCAATCTCATCGGCATTGTGTAAAGTGGCATTGCTGACCGTCACGCCACCAACGAAGATAGGTTCAAGTTTAGCAACCGGCGTAATAGCGCCAGTACGGCCCACCTGAAATTCAACGTCATTGAGCAGTGTAATCTCTTCTTGAGCTGGGAACTTATAAGCAATTGCCCAACGTGGCGCTCGTGCAACAAAACCAAGCACTTCTTGAGCCGCGATATCGTCGACTTTGATAACAACGCCATCAATCTCGTAAGCCAGAGCATCACGACGAGTCATAATATCTTGGTAATAGGCTTTCACGTCTTCGAGAGAGCTCAGTTGCTTAGTCTCGGGGCACATAGGTAAGCCCCAACCTTTAAGCTGTAAAAAGCGTTGGTAGTGACTATTTGATAGCTCAGCGCCTTGTACAACACCGACACTGTATGCGTAGAAAGCTAGCGGACGTTTCGCAGTAATACGGGAATCAAGCTGACGCAGGCTACCTGCGGCGGCATTACGTGGGTTAACAAATACTTTCTCGCCTTTCTTCAACGCCATCTCATTCAACTTATCGAAACCCGCTTTTGGCATAAACACTTCGCCACGAACTTCAATACGCTGCGGCCAGCCTTCACCTTGTAACTTAAGTGGGATAGAGCTGATCGTACGCACGTTTTCAGTGATGTTTTCACCCGTCGCACCGTCACCACGTGTCGCAGCCTGAACTAAAATACCATTCACATAGAGTAGGCTAACTGCAAGGCCATCAAGCTTAGGTTCACAACAGAAAGTCTTGAGGTTAGCGGTTGGCGCTCTATCAGACATTCGCTTATTGAACGCATCCAAATCTTCATCAGAGAAAGCATTGTCCAGAGAAAGCATTGGGATCTCATGAGTCACTTGAGTGAAACCATCGAGAGGCTGACCACCAACACGTTGGCTCGGAGAATCTACCGTCACTAGTTCCGGGTTCTCTTCTTCGATCTTTAGCAATTGCTGCATTAATCGATCGTACTCGACATCAGGGATCTCAGGGCTATCTTCTACGTAATAACGAACGGCGTGATAATGCAGAGTTTCTCTTAACTGCTCTAAGGTAACTTGAATCGATTCTTTCATATCATTCTCTATCGTGATTGAAATATCAAAAAGGGCTCCCTTAGGAGCCCTTTTCTATAAATATAGATTATTTACAAGGCTAAACAATACGGCTAGGTATTCGATGCCGTCATAAAGTCTCTGATTTGCTTGCGGTAGTCAGATAAACGGTTTGGTGTCATTAAGTTGCGTGACTCATCCAACACGTTTCCGCCCATATCGTCGGCAATTTTCTGCGCCGTACTCAGCATCACATTGAAGTTTTGATCAGCTTGACCATAACAAGGCAACGTCATAAAGAACGAAATACCTTTAGTCGTGAAGTCAGCAGGATCATCATGTTCTAGCGTTCCTGGCTGCATCATGTTTGCAACGCTGAAAATAACCTTTGGTGCATCTGTAGATTGTGCAAAGCAGTGGTAGATAGACATCTCACCATAAGTTAAACCGTTGTTCTCCATGCTGCGGAAAAGTTCAGTACCAACGAATGGGATCTCTCCAGCACAGTGAACATTAAGAACGATCACTTCTAAACCAAGTTCTTCATCTGGTTTTGCTTCTTCAACAGTCGCACTTTGCGGAGTCACGACTTCTTTCGCTACAACTGGCTCTCTTTGAGTAAGCGTTTCGTTTGGAACGACTGGCTCATCAACTGTTTCAGAAGGCTCTTCAAACGAACCGTACTGCTCTTTAAAGCCGGCATGGTTTTCTTTTTGCTCGTCAGTCAACTCAAAGCTTGGAACTTCAGGCTCAACGTCCTTCTCTTCCTCAATCACTTCAGGTTCACTTTCAACCTTAATTGGGTCTTCTACGCTGAAAGAAGGAAGATCATTTAATTCGATATCATCTTCGTAAGCTTCTTTCGCTTGTGGCGCTGTTAGCGGATCTGAGTCGATCAGCGGATCAGTATCAGAGGGTGAAACAGCAAAATCCGGCTCTTTACGTTCTTTTCGGATTATCTCAAAATCATCTTCTGGGGCGAATGAACGGTTTGGAATAGTTTCTGCTTCATCTAAGCTGTCGTTATCAAGCTTACCGAGCGGCTTATCTCCAAACTTTGCTTTCCCTTCTTTTTTACTCGTCCATAGACCATGGAACAATAATGCGGCGATAGCTAATGCGCCAACAATAATGAGTACAAATCGCAATTCCTGCATTTTTCGCTCTCAGCTTTCTTAGTCAACTAGCTATAAACACGCTGTCACTAAGTTGGGTTAATTTGGCTAATCTCACTACTCTATCAAAAGTAGCCACTGTTTTAGAACAACTTAATACAATTAGTTCCTTACATGGTGTGATTTTCACCACGCTTTTTTTCTTAATTTCGGTCGAGTACACTAGACATGTTTGCTATTTAACCAAATTCACATGTGACCTAATTTAAATATGACTATTGAATCTGTTCCCCGCTCCGGCTTTGGCTATTTTATTTTCGGAATAAAAATCGCTTTATCACCGAGCATTCGTAAGTTTGTACTAATGCCACTTATCGCGAACGTGTTACTCGTTGGTGGTGCCTTGTTTTATATCTTCTCCAACCTAAACACTTGGATTGAAGGTTGGATTGGTGCATTGCCAAGTTTCTTGTCGTGGTTGTCATACATTTTATGGCCATTACTTGTGTTAACCGTCTTGGCCACATTCTCGTATTTCTTTAGCACGCTCGCTAACTTCATTGCCGCACCGTTCAACGGTTTACTCGCGGAAAAAGTTGAAGAGTTGTTGAGCGGTAAAAAAGTTAATGACGATGGTTTACTTGATGTCCTCAAAGATACCCCACGTATATTAGCGAGAGAATGGCGCAAGCTTGTCTACATTCTGCCAAAAGCGATCGGTTTATTCCTACTTTTGTTAATTCCAGCACTAGGGCAAACCGTTGCTCCGTTTTTATGGTTCATTTTCACAGCATGGATGTTAGCGATTCAATACGCCGACTACCCGTTCGATAACCATAAAATCAAATTTGATGACATGAGAAACAATTTGAAACAAAAACAAGGTAAGAGCTACAGCTTTGGCGCGCTTGTTTCTGTGTTCACTACTATTCCAATTTTAAACCTGATTGTGATGCCCGTTGCCGTTTGTGGCGCGACAGCAATGTGGGTTGCTGAGTTTAAAGACCAAGCTCTACGTTCTCGTCTATAGTTCTCGTCTCTAACCCTTTCTACACTTCCTAGTTTCGCCTATCTTTTTGAAGTTCTGATTTCAATAAAGATAGGCGTCAATTCTGCTACATATCTATATGATATAACTTTTTAATCCTTTTACCTTTTTTTCAACTTGTTTAATCTAAATTCAAGCTGAACAAACATCGAAAGACACTAGACGGTAAAGTGATTGATATACTACGTTTAGTTCTGTCATTAAATGAAGGAATATCGCATGAGCAAGATCTACGAAGACAACACCCTAACGATTGGTAACACACCTCTAGTCCGCCTTAACAAAGTAAGCAAAGGTAACGTCCTAGCTAAGATCGAAGCTCGTAACCCAAGCTTCAGTGTTAAATGTCGTATCGGTTCAAACATGATCTGGGAAGCAGAAAAAGCGGGTACGCTTAAGCCAGGTATCGAGCTTGTTGAACCTACCAGTGGTAACACAGGTGTTGCACTTGCATTCGTAGCAGCAGCACGCGGTTACAAACTAACGCTAACTATGCCTGAATCAATGAGCCTAGAACGTCGTAAGCTGCTTAAAGCGCTTGGCGCAAACCTTGTGCTAACTGAAGCACCAAAAGGCATGAACGGCGCGATTGCTAAAGCAGAAGAGATTGTTGCTTCAGACCCAGACAAATACCTACTACTTCAACAGTTCAACAACCCTGCTAACCCACAGATTCACGAGCAGACGACTGGTCCTGAAATTTGGGAAGCAACAGACGGCGAAATCGACGTGTTTGTAGCGGGTGTTGGTACGGGCGGTACTATCACTGGTACGAGTCGTTACATTAAAGGTGAAAAAGGCAAAGCGATTACTTCAGTCGCGGTTGAGCCGGCTGAGTCTCCAGTGATTGCACAGGCACTTGCAGGTGAAGAAATCAAACCAGCTCCACACAAAATTCAAGGTATCGGTGCAGGTTTCATCCCTGGAAACCTAGATTTAGAGATTATTGACCGTGTTGAATCGGTAACTTCTGAAGAAGCGATTGAGATGGCTCAACGCCTAATGAAAGAAGAAGGTATTCTTGCAGGCATCTCATCTGGCGCGGCAGTTGTAGCAGCAAACAGAATCGCCGAACTACCTGAATTTGCAGGAAAAACTATCGTTACTGTACTACCAAGCTCTGGTGAGCGTTACCTAAGCACAGCCCTATTTGCTGGCATCTTTACGGAAAAAGAGAACCAACAATAATATGTGGTCAAATCAATTTTTCGTCCAAAAAAGCCCCGTTTAGGGGCTTTTTTGTTGATCCCTGCCCCACCTTTGGTAATATCAGGTCTGTTTTATTTTTCGCTTCAAAATAAAAGAAGCAATAAACAAATTCTGAAAGTCATGAGTACTCAGCAAAAGACGACCATGGCTGGATAAAAATTTATAACCAGTCTAAGTTCTAACACGAACATGGCGTACTAGCCTCTAGCGCATTTGGGCTAAAGCAGTTAAGCTAATCTGGTTACAAACTTACAAAAAATAAATTAATTGGGGTATATAAAATGTACGAGAAGCAAGTAGAAATCACAGCAGAAAACGGTCTTCACACTCGTCCAGCTGCACAGTTCGTTAAAGAAGCAAAATCTTTCGACGCTGACATCACAGTGACTTCTAACGGCAAAAGCGCTAGCGCGAAAAGCCTGTTCAAACTACAAACTTTAGGCCTAGTAAAAGGTACTAACGTTACTATTTCAGCTGAAGGTCCTCAAGCTCAGCAAGCAGTAGACCACCTAGTTGCTCTTATGGATCAACTACACTAATACGGTCTCCTTCTTTCAAAGCCATTTTGCATAGCAAAGTGGCTTTGTTCGAAATAGATAGGAATAAGCGCGACATTAGTCGACGACTTAAAGTCACACACTCTCCCGTTTACAGTTGAACAACTAAGGTAAGGCTATGATTTCAGGCATCCTAGCATCTCCTGGTATTGCTTTCGGTAAAGCACTACTACTTCAAGAAGATGAAATTGTCCTAAACACTCAATCTATCTCTGACGACCAAGTTGAAGCAGAAGTACAGCGTTTCTTTGACGCTCGTAACAAATCTTCTCAACAACTTGAAGTTGTTAAGCAAAAAGCACTTGAAACTTTTGGCGAAGAAAAAGAAGCAATCTTTGAAGGCCACATCATGCTGCTTGAAGATGAAGAGCTAGAAGAAGAGATTTTAGCACTCATCAAGAAAGACAAGATGCACGCAGACAACGCGATCCACACTGTGATCGAAGAGCAAGCTGTTGCACTAGAGTCTCTTGATGATGAGTACCTAAAAGAACGTGCAACTGATATCCGTGATATCGGTACTCGTTTCGTTAAAAATGCTCTAGGCATCAACATTGTATCTCTAGCAGATATCAATGAAGAAGTTATCCTAGTAGCTTACGACCTAACGCCATCTGAAACTGCACAAATCAACCTAGACTACGTTCTTGGTTTCGCTTGTGACATCGGCGGTCGTACATCTCATACTTCAATCATGGCACGTTCTCTTGAGCTTCCAGCTATCGTTGGTACTAACGATATCACTAAGCAAGTTAAGAACGGCGACATGCTTGTGCTAGACGCGATGAACAACAAGATCATCATCAACCCTTCTGAAGCTGAACTAGCAGAAGCTAAGAAAATCAAAGCAGATTTCGAAGCAGAAGCGGCTGAACTAGCAAAACTAAAAGATTTACACGCTGAAACTCTAGACGGTCACCGTGTAGAAGTTTGTGGCAACATCGGTACAGTAAAAGACTGTGACGGTATCCTGCGTAACGGCGGTGAAGGCGTTGGTCTGTACCGTACTGAATTCCTATTTATGGACCGTGACGCGCTTCCTACTGAAGAAGAGCAATACGTTGCTTACAAAGAAGTAGCAGAAGCAATGGAAGGCGAGTCAGTGATTATCCGTACTATGGATATCGGTGGCGACAAAGACCTACCATACATGGACCTTCCACAAGAGATGAACCCGTTCCTAGGCTGGCGTGCAGTACGTATCAGCTTGGATCGTCGTGAAATCCTACGTGACCAACTACGTGGCATCTTACGTGCATCTGCACACGGTAAACTACGTATCATGTTCCCAATGATCATTTCTGTTGAAGAGATCCGTGAACTGAAAAAAGCAATCGAAGAGTACAAAGTTGAACTTCGCGCTGAAGGCCTAGCTTTCGATGAAGAAATCGAAATCGGCGTAATGGTTGAGACTCCAGCAGCTGCTGCAATCGCACACCACCTAGCGAAAGAAGTATCTTTCTTCTCTATCGGTACTAACGACCTAACGCAATACACTCTTGCGGTAGACCGTGGTAACGAAATGATTTCTCACCTATACAACCCACTATCTCCTGCTGTTCTTACAGTAATCAAGCAAGTGATCGACGCATCACACGCTGAAGGTAAGTGGACTGGTATGTGTGGTGAGCTTGCTGGTGATGAGCGTGCAACGCTACTTCTTCTTGGTATGGGTCTAGATGAGTTCTCTATGAGCGGTATCTCTATCCCTAAAGTTAAGAAAGTAATCCGTAACTCTAACTTCGCTGAAGTTAAAGCTATGGCTGACGAAGCACTATCTCTACCAACAGCTGCTGAAATTGAAGCTTGCGTAGAAAAGTTCATCGCTGAGAAAACTCAGTAATCGCCAATCGCTTAATAACGTTAGACGGCTAAAAATAGTCGTCTAATTTGTTAGATTGGTATAGTATATTCTACAGAATAAAACTAAACGTTAGGAGCATGACACAATGGGTCTGTTTGACAAACTGAAAAAGCTTGTATCTGATGACAGCGCTGATGCTGGTGCAATCGAAATCATCGCACCTCTTTCTGGTGAAATCGTAAACATCGAAGATGTGCCAGATGTAGTTTTCGCTGAAAAAATCGTTGGTGACGGCATCGCGATCAAACCAGCTGGCGACAAAATGGTAGCTCCAGTTAACGGTACTATCGGTAAGATCTTCGAAACTAACCACGCATTCTCTATCGAGTCTGACGACGGTGTTGAGCTTTTCGTTCACTTCGGTATCGATACTGTTGAACTTAAAGGCGAAGGCTTCACTCGTGTAGCTGAAGAAGGTCAATCTGTTAAAGCTGGTGACACTATCATCACTTTCGACCTAGCGCTTCTAGAAGAGAAAGCAAAATCTACGCTTACTCCAGTTGTTATCTCTAACATGGACGAAATCAAAGAGCTGAACAAGCTTTCTGGTTCTGTAACTGTTGGCGAAACTCCAGTTCTTAAAGTAACTAAGTAATCTCGATTACTTAACTGCTTTAATTAAAACGCTACCTAAGGGTGGCGTTTTTTGTGCCTGTTATATTGCTCGAGTTCCTTAAACAACAGTTCTGATTACTACTCCCACCTTGCTGTAAACAATCCCTCAATAAGCCACAGTAATCCCAATCCTTAATTACCGACTAACACCTACTTTGTATTAAACCAAGTTAAACGCCATTCTAGGCGCTGCTACCGCACGTTAAATCACGGGGGATGACTTCAGGCAGACAACAATTCTCTGATATCTCGCTCGACTCGATTCTGAGATGACGACTAAAGACTTCGATTCAGGTAAACAATGGATCAATACCACCCAATCGTCGTCCTTCGCTCACCAAATAACAGGCAATAAAAAACCCAGCCGAAGCTGGGTCTGTTTAGCGCTCATCTCTCACCA
>NZ_JBFSSD010000032.1:0-17352 GCF_041466145.1 Vibrio sp. 10N.239.312.D08
AGCTGGATAGAGTACCTGGCTACGAACCAGGCGGTCGGAGGTTCGAATCCTCCAGAGCGCGCCACATTATTAGAAAAAGCCTCGTTTATACGAGGCTTTTTTTATGCCTGCTGCAAATTTGTTGCGACAATGTTAAATTTGTTCGTTGTTTAACTTGTTGTATTTAAAGTAGTTCTTGATTGCTTCTTTGTTATTCCACCTTTCTCATATCAATTCCCAGAAAAGCCCCGTTTAAGTCACAGTTTAAATATCTAAAAATGACGTATTTGACAGATTTATGTGATCTGATAGGCGAATAATTAACCTTATGTGTGCGTTATCCGTAACAGAACCTTAAACAAAATTGACAAACTTTTACCAATCGAGATAATCCATGGGTCGGGATCACTATTCGCTGAAATCCTGTACGTATGTCAGGATGACGAAGAAAGGAAGCAACATGACTAATATTGGAAGCCTGCTAGGAGATGCGGCGACTCTAATGATAACGGGGATGTCCGTTGTCTTTATTTTCCTAACTATTCTAGTTTACCTCGTTCGGTTGATGTCAAAACTGGTACCAGAAGAAGTACCAGAGCCGATCGCAGCACCTAAAAAAATTCAAAAATCACAATCAAACCCTTCAGCTGTTAGTCCACAGGTAGTGGCTGCAATTTCGGCCGCGGTTCATCAATACCGTGCGTCTACTGCTAAGTAGTATTTAAAGGATTAAAAAGGAGTTTATGAGCATGTCTAAACCACTAGCTATCACAGATGTGGTACTTCGTGACGCGCACCAGTCACTATTTGCTACTCGTATGCGTATCGAAGATATGCTGCCAATTGCGGCAGAACTGGATAAAGTCGGTTACTGGTCACTTGAGACTTGGGGCGGCGCGACGTTTGATTCGTGTATCCGTTTTCTTGGCGAGGATCCATGGGAGCGTTTGCGTGAGCTGAAAAAAGCGATGCCAAACACACCAATGCAGATGCTACTGCGTGGTCAAAACCTATTGGGCTACCGTCACTACGCGGATGATGTAGTAGAAAAATTTGTTGAACGTGCCCATAAAAACGGCATGGACGTATTCCGTATCTTTGATGCGATGAATGACGTGCGTAACTTTGAAAAAGCAGTGAAAGCAACGATCGACGTTGGTGGCCACGCTCAAGGTACGTTGTCTTACACAACCAGTCCGGTCCACAATTCAGATACTTGGGTTGATTTGGCTAAGCGCCTAGAGGACCTAGGTTGTCACTCACTATGTATCAAAGATATGTCAGGTTTATTAAAGCCGTATGAAGCAGAAGAGCTGATTACACGTATCAAAGCATCGTGTGACGTTCCTCTAGCACTGCATAGCCACGCGACAACTGGTCTATCGACTGCAACAGCGGTTAAAGCCGTTGAAGCGGGTATCGACATTCTAGATACCGCTATTTCTTCAATGAGCTGTACTTACGGTCATACGCCAACCGAAACGGTTGTTGCGATGTTAGAAGGTACAGAGCGCGACACGAATCTTAAACTAGACCAAATCGAACCCATCGCGGCTTACTTCCGTGATGTACGTAAAAAGTACGCGAAATGGGAAGGTCAGCTAAAAGGTGTCGATTCTCGCATCTTAATCGCTCAAGTTCCTGGCGGAATGTTAACTAACATGGAAGGCCAGCTTAAAGAGCAAGGCGCCGCCGATCGCATGGATGAAGTTCTAGAAGAGATCCCACGCGTACGTAAAGAGCTTGGTTACATTCCTTTAGTAACACCAACTTCTCAGATTGTCGGTACTCAAGCGGTTATTAACGTCTTAACGGGCGAACGCTATAAGAGCATCACGAAAGAGACTGCTGGTCTACTGAAAGGTGAATACGGTCAAGCTCCTGCTGAAGTGGATGCTGAACTGCAAGCGAAAGTTCTAGACGGTGCAGAGCCGATTACTTGTCGTCCTGCTGATTTACTTAAGTCTGAAATGGATACGTTAACGACGGATCTGTTAGAGAAAGCGAAATCAGAGGGTATCTCTCTAGCTGAAGATACGGTTGATGATGTACTGACTTACGCGCTCTTCCCACAAGTGGGTCTTAAGTTCCTTAAGAACCGTCGTAATCCTGAAGCATTTGAACCTGCACCAACGCTAGAAGTTGCGGCTCCAGTTGCTGCAGCTCCTGTACAAGCTTCTGGTGGTATTGAAAGCTACAGCGTGAAGGTTGATGGTCAAGTTTACGATGTTGAAGTTGGCCCACAAGGTGAACTGACATCGGTGGCGCCATCTGCAAAACCTGCTCAGGCTGCACCAGTAGCAGCGTCTGACGCTGAAGCGGTTCCAGCTCCATTGGCGGGTAACATCTTTAAAGTAAACGTTCAGGCGGGTACTGAGGTTTCTGAAGGCGACGTTCTACTAATCCTAGAAGCGATGAAGATGGAAACGGAAGTTCGTGCTGCTCGTGGTGGTATCGTTCAAGAATTGAATGTTAAAGAAGGCGATGCAGTTACTGTAGGCGCTCCACTACTAAGCTTAGCGTAAGGGAGTACCATGGAAGGATTGATGACCTTATGGTCTGAAACAGGGATTGCGAACTTTGAGTTCGGCCAGATCTGTATGATGCTGGTTGGTTGCTTACTGTTGTTTTTGGCAATTCGTAAAGGATTTGAACCGTTACTTCTACTGCCTATTGGTTTTGGTGCTGTATTAGCAAACATTCCAAATGCTGGGTTTACTGATCCAGGTGGTTTGCTCTACTACGTCTACTACATTGGTATTGAGACAGGTATTTTCCCACTGCTGATCTTTATGGGTGTTGGTGCGATGACGGACTTCGGTGCGTTGATTGCGAACCCTAAAACGTTGTGGCTAGGGGCTGCGGCTCAGTTTGGTATCTTCGCGACGCTATTTGGCGCGATCTTGCTGAACTACGTTCCAGGAATGGAGTTCTCGATGGCCGATGCTTCGTCAATTGCGATCATTGGTGGTGCCGATGGCCCAACTGCGATCTTCTTGGCGAGTAAGTTATCTCCGGATCTTTTAGGTGCCATTGCAGTAGCGGCTTATAGCTACATGGCTTTGGTTCCGATCATTCAGCCACCAATCATGAAAGCGTTAACGTCTCCTGAAGAGCGCAAAATTAAGATGGCTCAACTTCGTCACGTTAGCAAAGCCGAGAAGATTCTTTTCCCGCTTGCTGTACTACTGATGACGATTTTGTTCCTACCTTCAGCAACACCTCTAGTTGGTATGTTCTGTTTGGGTAACTTAATGCGTGAAGCGGGTGTGGTTGATCGCCTTTCAAAAACAGCTCAAAACGAACTGATTAACGTTGTAACTATTTTCCTAGGTCTAGGGGTTGGTTCTAAGCTTCAAGCGGATACGTTCTTGAACTTAGAAACATTGGGTATTCTAGGTTTAGGTGCGGTCGCGTTCAGTATCGGTACGGCGGGTGGTGTATTGATGGCTAAGGTGTTGAACCGATTCTCGAAAGAGGACATCAACCCACTGATTGGCGCAGCTGGCGTATCAGCGGTTCCAATGGCGGCACGTGTTGTGAACAAGGTTGGTCTTGAGGCAAACCCTCAGAACTTCTTGTTGATGCATGCAATGGGCCCGAACGTAGCCGGTGTACTTGGTAGTGCGGTTGCGGCGGGTATTCTATTAGCTCTCGTGGGCTAGTGGATTTGCTGGGTCATGTATCGTTACGTTAATTGGTCGTCAATTTACGAATGAGCGGTTAACTTAGCCTTATTAAATGGTTTATAGTCAAAGGGATGCTTTCGCATCCCTTTCTTTTTATTAATTAGGGTGCTTGCTCACTAGGGCTTTTATCAATCAAGGAAATGTGGAAATGGAAAATAAACAGATTGCGATTACTCAATTCGGCGGCGTCGAAAACCTAAGTATTCAAACCAGTGCGATCCCTGAGCCTAAGGCTGGAGAAGTGGTGGTTAAAGTTTCCTTTTCAGGCATTAATCCGATTGATGTCAAAACCCGAGCGGGCCTTGGTTGGGCGGCAGCACAAAACAAAGATAACCTACCTTGGGTACCTGGCTACGATATTTCAGGGCAAATTGTCTCGCTAGGCGAACAGGCTGAACGCTTTACTGTTGGTGATAACGTAGCTGGCTTTATTGGTTTTCCACTGCAAGGTGGCGGTTACAGCCAATATGTGTGTGTTCCAGAAGCTGCATTAAGTATGGTTCCTGATTCTGTCACTCTAGAAGCGGCAGCTGCATTACCACTCGCGAGTCAAACAGCGGCACAAGCGCTCAACAAAGCCGAAGTGAAAGAAGGCGACCGCGTGCTTATCTTGGCGGGCGCGGGCGGCGTTGGTCACCTTGCGGTTCAAATTGCAGTGGCAGCAAAAGCAGAGGTTTACACAACCTGCAGCGAAGCCAACCTTGATTACCTTGCGACGCTAGGTGCTCACGCGATTAACTATAAGTTTGCACCAGCATCAGAAAGAGTATCTGATGTCGATGTGTTGATTGACTTGGTCGGCGGCGATACCGCGCTTGATGCATTGAAGTGCCTAAAAGATGACGCGCGAGTCGTGACTGTGCCGACTCTATCTGCAGAACTTATCTGCGAAAAAGCCACACTATTAGGTTTTACTGCATCAGGCATGCTGGTTGAACCAAGCCCTGAGCAAATGGACACTATGCTTTACATGGTCAGTGTCGGATTACTCAAAACAGAAATTCAAGGTATCTACCAATTAGACGAGGCGCAGTCGGCGCACCTGCAGGTTGAAACCGGACACACCAGAGGCAAGGTGCTACTTAAAATGCAAGAAAGTTGATAGGCAGTGTTAGAATTTTTTAACTCCCTTTTTGAAAATATCGCGCTGTGGTTCTCGGACTCGGCGCTGTGGGTACTCTTCATTAGTGGCTTCTTGAGTGCCACGTTACTCCCCGGTGGTTCAGAAGCTAGCCTTGTGGCTGCATTGAGCTTAGATCAGTTTTCAACCTCATCGATCATTCTAGTGGCGACATTAGGCAATACCTTAGGCGGCCTGACTAACTATTGGATTGGTTTGTGGTTGCCTAATCGAACTCAATCTGAAAAGCATGGTCATAAGGCTATAGCTTGGCTGAGTCGCTATGGCTACTGGACACTGTTATTTAGTTGGTTACCGATCATTGGTGACCCTTTGTGTCTCGCTGCGGGTTGGCTAAGAATGAAATTCATCCCTAGCGTTATTTTGATAGCGATTGGCAAAGCCGCTCGCTATAGCTTACTTGCTGCTATCTACTTCGGTTTTTTCTAAGGAGAACCTATGAAAAAGGTTTTACTTGGTACATTTTCTCTTATCGCCATTGCTGGCTGTTCTTACAATGTACCTAGCTCAACGCCCTTCTTTTCCTCGTTACCTGAAGGTGTCACTCTGTTAGAAGAGGTTAAGCCCTCTAAAGATAAAGTAGTGATTCCTTACACCAAGTATCAGCTTGAAAACGGTCTGACAGTTATTCTTTCCCCTGATGATTCCGATCCGTTGGTGCATGTTGATGTAACTTATCACGTCGGTTCAGCACGTGAAGAGATAGGCAAGTCGGGATTTGCTCACTTCTTTGAGCACATGATGTTCCAGGGTTCAGAGAACGTTGGTGACCAACAGCACTTTAAGATCATTACCGAAGCGGGTGGCTCGTTAAACGGCACGACCAACCGTGACCGCACCAACTATTTTGAAACTGTTCCTTCTAACCAACTTGAGAAAATGTTGTGGTTAGAATCAGACCGAATGGGCTTCTTGTTGGATGCTGTTTCTCAGAAGAAATTTGAGGTTCAAAGAGGCACGGTCAAGAACGAGCGAGCGCAGAGCTACGAAAATCGTCCTTACGGCTTGATGTGGGAACGCATGGGCGAAGCGCTTTACCCTGAAGGTCACCCTTACTCTTGGCAACCAATCGGCTATGTTGAAGATCTTGACCGTGTTGACGTGAATGATCTTAAAGCGTTCTTCCTGCGTTGGTACGGCCCAAACAATGCCGTGTTAACGATTGGTGGTGATATCGACGTTGATGACACGCTAGAATGGGTTAACAAGTACTTTGGTTCAATTCCTCAAGGCCCTGAAGTGAAGGCGGCAGAGAAGCAACCTGCTGTTCTAACAGAAGATAAATACATCACCTTAGAAGACAATATTCGTCAGCCGATGGTGCTGGTGGGGTGGCCAACAACGTATCGCGGTGAAGAGACGCAAGCTTCACTGAATGCATTGTCTAACGTGTTAGGTTCAGGTACCAACAGTTACCTATATCAAAACCTCGTAAAAACGCAGAAGGCCGTCAGCGCTGGCTCTTTCCATGATTGTGCTGAGTTGGCGTGTACCATGTACGTGTATGCAATGGGCAACTCAGGTGAAAAAGGCGATTTGACGGTTCTCAATAAAGAGCTGATGGATACCCTGGAGCAATTCTCGAAAGAGGGCGTTGAGCAAGAGCGTTTAGACCAGATCACTGGCATGGCCGAAGCGAATGCTGTTTTTGCATTGCAAAGCGTTAAAGGTAAGGTGTCGCAACTCGCGTCGAACCAAACCTTCTATGGTCAGCCTGATCGCATTGAATCACAACTCGATCAAATCCGAGCGGTGACGCCTGAGAGCGTGAGCAAGGCATACCAAGATTTCATCGAAGGTAAGCACAAGGTTACCTTGAGTGTGGTTCCTAAGAAAAAGCTCGATTTGGCGGTTCGTGAAGCGACCTTTACCACGCCACCACGTACGTTGCCGGAATACAGCAAGGTGACGGAAGATCAACTGGATTTCAGAAAGGCACCGGATACCTTTGATCGCAGTGTGATGCCAGAAGTGAACTTTGGTGTTGAGGCGACCATGCCTGAGTTGTACCGCATGCACTTTGCAAATGGCACTGACTTAATTGGTACCGTGACCAGTGAAACTCCGACAGTACAGCTGCAAATTCAATTGCCTGCAGGCGAACGCTATGTTCGCAAAGGGCAAGAAGGCCTAGCGAACCTAACGGCTTCGATGATGGAAGAAGGCTCAACTAAACGAACCGTTGAAGAGTTACAAGCGACCTTAGATAAACTTGGTAGCAGCGTGAGCATTAGTGCGGGCAGCTACACCACAGATATTTCAGTCTCGACGCTAGAGAAAAACTTGCCTCAAACCTTAGCGATTGTGCAAGAGGTTCTATTCGATCCTAAGTTCGATGAGCAAGATTTTGAGCGCGTTAAGAAACAGATGCTAGAAGGCGTTGTGTATCAGCATCAGCAGCCAAGCTGGATGGCTTCTCAAGCAACCCGTGAAGTGCTGTTTGGTGACACTGTTTTTGCTCGTGCAAGTGATGGTACTAAGGAATCTCTATCGAAATTGACCTTAGACGATGTGAAAAAATTCTATGCGCAACATTACACACCAGAAGGTGCCAATATTGTTGTGGTGGGAGACATCTCGAAGAAAGAGGTAGGCAAACAGCTACAATTCTTTGAAGAGTGGCAAGGCGATGCGGCACCATTAACGCGTCCACAGATCGTTAAAGAGCTTTCTGGTCAGCACCTGTACTTAGTTGATAAACCGGGTGCGCCGCAAAGCATTGTTCGCTTGGTTCGTAAGGGCCTGCCGTTTGATGCGACGGGCGAATTGTATTTGAGCCAGTTAGCTAACTTTAACTTAGCGGGCAACTTCAATAGCCGTATCAACCAGAACCTACGTGAAGACAAAGCCTACACTTACGGTGCAAGCGGTTACTTCGCAAGTACTCGTGAAACTGGCGCAGTGGTATTTAGCGCGCAGGTAAGGGCGAATGCGACGGTTCCATCGATTCAAGAGTTTATTAATGAGCTGAATGAGTTTAGCCAAAGTGGATTAACTGACGAAGAGGTGAAATTTATGCGCCTTGCCGTCGGTCAACAAGATGCACTTAAATACGAAACGCCAAGTCAAAAGGCGGGGTTGTTGAGTAATATTGTTGCATTGAGCCTTGATGAAGATTACCTACAACAGCGTAATCAGATAGTTGAAACGGTTTCAAAAGAGACCTTAAACGAGCTATCTAAGAAATGGTTTGACCCGAATGATTATCAAATAATCGTTGTTGGTGACGCGACTTCGCTTCGCCCGCAATTAGAAAAGTTAGATATTCCAATAGAAGAGCTTGAAATCATTCGTTAGAGTACACATTAAAGGGGGAGGGAAGAGACTCTACTTTTCTCCTCCAACCTAATTTATGATAGTTCTAATCAGAACAATATAAGATAAGTGAACTGAATTTTGACTGATTTTGCTGCGCGACTAAAGCAAGTTGCAACCAACCCTAAGACCTTCTCTCAATTTGGTCGTGGTGTTGAAAGGGAAACATTACGCTACACGGAAGATGGGCACCTTGCTACTGGGCCGCACCCTGAGGCTTTGGGATCTGCGTTGATGAACGAATGGGTAACGACCGATTTCTCTGAGTCGCTACTGGAATTTATCACGCCTGTTTCTAACGACGTTCCGACGCTTTTGAATCAGTTGTCTGATATCCACCACTTCACGCAAACCAAGTTAGACGGCGAAAAACTATGGCCGCTTTCTATGCCTTGTTACGTTGGCAGTGAAGATTACATTCAGCTAGCGCAATACGGCACCTCGAATAACGGTAAGATGAAGACCCTATATCGTGAAGGCCTAAAACGTCGTTACGGTAGCCTGATGCAGATTATCTCTGGTGTTCACTTCAACTTCTCTTTCCCAGAAAGCTTTTGGGATAGCCTGTTTGGAGAGCAAACTGAAGAAGCGCGTTGTGAATCTAAGTCAGATGCTTACTTTGGTTTGATTCGTAACTACTACCGCTTTGGTTGGTTAATCCCATACTTCTTCGGTGCTTCACCTGCGCTATGTTCTTCTTTCATCAAAGGAAGAGAAACAAACCTACCTTTTGAAAAGGTTGGTGAGACATTGTATCTGCCAAAAGCAACGGCGCTGCGCCTGAGCGACCTTGGCTACACGAACAGTGCGCAAAGTGTGTTGAAGATTGGTTTCAACAGCCTAGACCAATACCTTGAAGGTTTGAATCAAGCGATTCGCACACCATCAGAAGAATTTGCCGAGATTGGCACTAAGGTTGATGGTGAATACCGTCAGTTGAATAGCAACGTACTGCAAATTGAAAATGAGCTTTACGCTCCAATCCGCCCTAAGCGTGTCGCGAAGAGTGGTGAGAAACCATCTGAAGCATTGGCACGCGGTGGTGTTGAGTACATTGAGGTTCGTTCTTTAGATGTAAACCCATTCAGCTCAATTGGTATCAATGAGCAGCAGGTTCGCTTCCTAGACTTATTCCTAACGTGGAGTGTGCTAACGGACTCTGCTGAGATGGATAACTGCGAGCTTGAATGCTGGCGCGATAACTGGAACAAGGTGATCCTACAAGGTCGTCAGGTTGGTCTAGAGCTGCAAATCGGTTGTCATGGTGAGCGATTGTCTCTGCAAGATTGGGCGAAGCGTGTCTTCAAAGATCTGCGCTCTATTGCCGAGATGATGGACGCTGAACAAGGTGGTCGTGCATACCAAGAAACATGCGATACGCTTGAGGCTTGGATTGATAACCCTGAGCTAACTATTTCTGGCCAGTTGCTAGAAGAGACCAAAAAATTGGGCGGCTTAGGTAAAGTGGGTTGCGCGTTAGGTAAAACGTACGCTCAGCAACACAAAGCGCACCAATACAAAGTATATTCAGCTGAGTTGATGGAAGCAGAAGTTCAACGTTCTGTGATTGCTCAGCAACAAAGTGAAGAAGCAAGCACTCAAGATTTTGATAGCTTCTTAGCGGATTATTTTTCGTATTTAAAAGCATAGCGAGACTTTGGTGGAAAGGAAGCAAGCCTTATTAGGTCAGCCTACTCGAGTGAGTAGTAAATGGTTACCTGTAGTGACTGTTGGTGTTGTCTCTAGCCTGTTGGTTGGATGTGCAACGCCACCGCCAAAGCAGCAAGATAATTTGTGTAGCATCTTTCGAGAGCACCCTTCATGGTATGAAGATGCCTTGGATATGCAAGAAGAATGGGGAACGCCGATTAACGTTGCGATGGCTTTTGTGAAACAAGAGAGTAGCTATCGTCATGATGCGCGCCCACCTAAAGATTACATTCTTGGCTTTATACCGTGGGGGCGTGTAAGCAGTGCCTACGGTTATGCACAAGCTCAAGATCCTGCTTGGGAAGACTTCCAAAAGGCGACCAATAACGGTGGTTCAAGAACCAACTTTGATGATGCATTGATGTTCATCGGTTGGTATACCAGCGAGACGCGTCGTCAATTGGGCATCTCACTATGGGACCCATATAACCAATACCTAGCTTATCATGAAGGCCGTGGTGGTTATAAGCGTAAGTCATACAACAGCAAGCCATCGCTAATTAAGGTGGCGCGCAAAGTCGAACAGCAAGCAAAAGATTATGGATGGCAGCTGAAACAGTGCCGCAAAGAACTAGAAGACAATCGAAGCTGGTTTTTCTAAAGCCAGCCGTCATGGAGAAGAGCAATGCCTTTATTAGATAGTTTCACTGTTGATCACACACGCATGAACGCACCTGCCGTTCGTGTTGCTAAAACAATGCAAACCCCAAAAGGGGATACCATCACTGTGTTTGACCTGCGTTTTACTGCGCCAAACAAAGACATCCTATCTGAGAAAGGTATCCATACTCTAGAGCACCTATATGCTGGTTTCATGCGTAATCAATTGAACGGTTCAGATGTAGAGATCATCGATATCTCACCGATGGGCTGTCGCACTGGTTTCTACATGAGCCTGATTGGTACGCCTACAGAACAACAAGTGGCTGACGGTTGGTTGGCAGCGATGCAAGACGTACTGAAAGTTGAGAACCAGAATAAGATCCCTGAGCTGAACGAATACCAATGTGGTACCGCGGCAATGCACTCTTTGGATGAAGCGAAAGAGATCGCGAATGCGATCATCGCTGCAGGCATCTCTGTAAACAAGAATGATGAACTGGCACTGCCAGAGTCTATGCTGCAAGAGCTTAAGATCGACTAGTCATTGATAGCTACCCTAGATAGGGCGAGTTAGATACTAAAAGGCCCGGTTCAATGAACCGGGCCTTTTTCGTCAACGTATTTTAGGGCGAGACAGAGATTCAGTGATAACTCAGTTAGCCGTTCACGATCTGTGGGAACACGCGAACCAGTTTGATGCGGTTCTCTTCAAGCTCAACAATTTCCATTGGGTGGCTGGCAACCTGAACACTCAGGTGACTCTCAGGAATATCTTCAAGATGTTCCAGTATCAAACCATTCAGCGTTCTTGGGCCATCGGTAGGCAGTGCCCACTGTAAGCCTTTGTTGATATCTCGGATATTGGCACTGCCTTCAATCAAGAAGCTGCCATCGCTTTGCGGAGTAATCTCTTCAGATAAGCTTGGGGTGATTGAGGTGGTAAACTCACCTACGATCTCTTCTAGAATATCTTCTAATGTAACCAAACCATTGATGTCGCCATACTCATCAACAATCAAACCGATGCGCTGCTTATTGCGTTGAAACTTAAGCAGTTGAATATTGAGTGGTGTCGCTTCAGGAATAAAGTAGATCTCATCCGCGGCACGCAACAGGGTTTCTTTATTGAATTCGTTCTTTTCAAGCATCAGACGGTAAGCTTCACGCAGCCTAAGCATGCCGACCACTTCATCTATTTGGTCACGGTACAGCACTACGCGACCATGAGGCGAGTGGGTAAGTTGACGAACGATCGATTTCCAGTCGTCATTGATGTCGATACCAGTAATCTCATTACGCGGCACCATGATGTCGTTCACGGTGACGTGCTCTAAATCCAGAATAGACACCAACATATCTTGGTGACGTTGAGGGATTAAGC
Organism: Vibrio sp. 10N.239.312.D08; assembly: GCF_041466145.1. Taxonomy (NCBI): domain Bacteria; kingdom Pseudomonadati; phylum Pseudomonadota; class Gammaproteobacteria; order Vibrionales; family Vibrionaceae; genus Vibrio; species Vibrio sp. 10N.239.312.D08. The sequence continues at coordinate 11,819 of NZ_JBFSSD010000032.1, forward strand.
TACCGGCTTCATTTACCACGGTTCTAAGCTCTTCGGAGCTCAAGTGGTCGGTTGCATCATGGCTGGCTTTAACGCCTAAGATACGAATGAAGCCGTTGGTAATGAAGTTCACTAAGATCACCAATGGTGATAGCACCTTCATCAGTATCATCAAAAGGATACTACTCGCGTAAGAGACACGTTCAGGAAATAGAGAAGCGATGGTCTTTGGGGTTACCTCGGCGAATACTAGGATCACGAGAGTCAGGGTACCAGTAGCGATAGCCACACCGATATCCCCGTAGATGCGCATACCAAGAATAGTAGCGATCGCAGATGCAAGAATGTTGACGAGATTGTTGCCGATGAGAATGAGGCCAATCAATCTGTCTGGGCGGTTCAGAAGTTTCTCTACGCGTTTGGCACCTTTATGACCCGTATTGGCCAAGTGCTTTAAACGGTAGCGGTTCAAGGACATCATGCCCGTTTCGGAACCAGAGAAATAACCAGAAATTACAATGAGACACGCGAGTAGCGCAAATAAGATACCCGTTGATATGTCGTCCAAAACTATTCTTTTCCTATTTGTGTATCTTGATTAATTTATGACCGAACATGGTCGAGATGTCAATTGAATCTAACGGACTCAATATTTTAAAGGCAAGGTGTGTGAGACCTTGCCTTTATTTTACAGACTAGTTCAGGATGATTTCCTGAACGAAGCGGCTACCGAAGTAGGCCAATGTGAGCATGCTGGCGCCGGCCAGTGCGAACCAAGTGACTTTCTGTCCACGCCAACCTTTTTGGTAGTGACCCCATAAAAGGATGGAGTAGATAACCCAAGCGATAAAAGACAATACCGCTTTGTGCGCCTTTCCTTGAGCAAACATATCTTGTACGAAGATAAGGCCAGTCAGCAAAGTACCCGATAATAAACCATTACCAATCAGAATGATCTTGAAAAGCTGTCTCTCTACCATCATTAAAGGAGGTAGGTTAGGGTTTATCACTAAGGCCTTTTTCTTTTTAAGTTTGTGATCTAGCCAAGCAAGTTGCAGGGCGTATAGCGCGCCGATAGTTAACGTTGCGTATGAGAATAGAGCCAAAGATATGTGCACGAGCAGTTTTGGGTCATTCTCTAGATGTTTGATGAAGGTGCTTGGAAGAAAAGTGGCAGCCATCAAGTTCAGCGCAGCGAAGCTATAGACGACGGGTAAGATAAACCACAGACGGGTTTTGAGCATGGCACCGCTCATTACCACAGATATGATTAAACTGATTAATGAAGCAACGTTCAAGATACTGAGGTTTTGGCCACTGGCATTAAAAATCAAATCGCCAAGCAACCAAGCATGGAAAGCTAGAGCAAGTAATGCGCTGATAAACACCGTTTTTACACGGATTCCTGTTTGGTGCACGAGACCTGGAATGATCGTGGAAATTGCCATTGTATAAAGAAAGGCTGCTGCGATCGCAATAAGACTGTCCATGGTATCCATTTTAATGATTACTAATTGGCGAATTATACCTCGCATCGCTCTTTGGGGCTATGGCGAACCTCATCCAATTCCAAGTGAATAATGTCTCACATCACAAGCACGGATGATTAACGCTCTACAACGGGTATGACTCTAATCCGCGCTAATGTATACTCACAGTAATAGTCGCAGTTTTGAGCGAAGAGAAAACTATGTTTGATAATTTAACGGATCGTCTATCCAAAACGCTGAAGAACATCAGCGGTAAAGGTCGTCTGACCGAAGACAACATTAAAGAGACGCTGCGTGAAGTACGTATGGCGCTACTTGAAGCCGACGTTGCACTGCCCGTTGTCCGCGATTTTGTTAAGCGCGTAAAAGAAGGCGCTGTGGGTGTTGAGGTTTCTAAATCTCTAACGCCTGGTCAAGAATTCATTAAGATCGTTCAAGCTGAACTTGAAGCGGTGATGGGTGAGTCTAACGAGGCTCTTAACCTAGCAGCGCAGCCGCCAGCCGTTATCTTAATGGCGGGTCTACAAGGTGCGGGTAAAACCACATCGGTAGGTAAGCTATCTAAGCTTCTAACTGAGCGTGACAAGAAGAAAGTCTTGGTTGTGTCTGCCGACGTTTACCGTCCAGCGGCGATCAAACAGCTTGAAACGTTAGCAAGCGATGTTGGCGTCGACTTCTTCCCATCTTCAGCTGATCAAAAACCTCTTGATATTGCAAACGCTGCAATCGACCACGCGAAGAAGAAATTCTACGACGTGCTACTTGTCGATACTGCGGGTCGTTTGGCTATCGATGAAGAGATGATGGGCGAGATCAAAGAGCTTCATACTGCAATTAAACCAGTAGAGACACTGTTCGTTGTTGATGCAATGACAGGTCAAGATGCTGCGAACACTGCAAAAGCCTTTGGTGATGCGTTACCACTAACCGGTGTTATCTTGACGAAAGTTGATGGTGATGCGCGTGGTGGTGCTGCTCTGTCTGTTCGTCATATCACAGGCAAGCCGATTAAATTCTTGGGTGTTGGTGAAAAGACTGACGCACTAGAACCGTTCCACCCAGATCGTGTTGCTTCTCGTATCTTAGGTATGGGCGACGTACTGTCTCTTATTGAAGACCTACAGAAAAACGTTGATACCGAGAAAGCAGAGAAACTGGCTAAGAAGTTCAAAGAGAAGAAAGGCTTTGACCTTGAAGACTTCCGTGAACAGCTAGGTCAGATGCAAAACATGGGCGGCATGATGGGCATGATGGATAAGCTTCCAGGCATGTCTCAGCTACCAGATAACGTTAAAGATAAAGTTGATGACAAGATGTTCAAGCAAATGGAAGCGATCATCAACTCTATGACCATGAAAGAGCGTCAACGCCCTGACCTAATCAAAGGCTCTCGCAAAAAGCGTATTGCCGCTGGTTCTGGTACACAGGTACAAGATGTAAACCGTATGCTTAAGCAGTTCACCCAAATGCAGAAGATGATGAAGAAGATGCAGAAAGGTGGCATGAAAGGCATGATGCGCAACATGCAAGGCATGATGGGCGGCGGTGGAGGTATGGGCGGAATGGGTGGTGGCTTTAACCCGTTTGGTCGATAATCTACAAATGTAAGCTTTAGCTACGTTACTTTTCATAGTGTTAGCCGTGTCACAGAAAGTGTACGGCAGCTATGTTGGTGAAAAAATAGCTAAAGCCCTTGCATTGCACCGGAATAAGAGTAAAATTCCGGGGCTTTAATTTGGCACGAGACCCCAAGCTATTTACTTATACTTGGGGTTAATTATTTTATTAAGAAAGCAAAGAGGACGACATGGTAACCATTCGTTTGGCACGTCACGGTGCAAAGAAGCGCCCATTTTATCAAATCGTAGTTGCGGATAGCCGTAACGCTGCAACTGGCCGTTTCATCGAGAAAGTAGGTTTCTTTAACCCTACTGCTCAAGGTCAAGAAGAAGGTCTACGTCTAGACCTAGATCGTGTTAACCACTGGGTTGGTCAAGGCGCATCTCTATCTGATCGTGTAGCTAAGCTAGTTAAAGACGCTCAAAAAGCGGCTTAATTCTTTTTTAAAGAGAAATAGCTTATGTCGATGAAGGGTAAAGAAACTATGAGCGAGCAAAACAATAGAATTGTCATGGGTAAACTTGGGTCTACCTATGGTATTCGTGGCTGGCTTAAAGTGTTCTCCTACACAGACAATGCTGAAAGCATATTTGATTACAGCCCTTGGTATTTAAACCTAAAGGGTAAGTGGGTTGAGTACAAAGTTGAGAGCTGGAAACGTCATGGCCAAGGTTATGTATGTAAGCTAGCGGGATTAGATGTTCGTGAAGACGCGCAACTGATGACTAACTTTGAAATTGCTATTGACCCTGCTTCGTTACCTGAATTGTCAGAAGATGAATTCTACTGGCGCGAATTGTTCGGTATGCAAGTTTTTACCACTAAAGGTTACGACCTTGGTGAGGTCACTGACCTATTAGAAACTGGCTCGAACGATGTTCTAGTAATCAAAGCAAATCTTAAAGATGCTTTTGGCCAAAAGGAACGGTTAGTACCGTACCTTGAAGAGCAAGTGATCAAGAAAGTTGATCGCGAAGCTCGCCGGATCGAAGTTGACTGGGATCCTGGATTCTAACTCCAAATTACAGAGCGAGAGAACACATGTGGGTTGGCATTATTAGCCTTTTTCCTGAAATGTTCCGTTCTGTTACTGATTTTGGAGTAACAGGTCAAGCGGTTAAAAAAGGTCTTTTATCTATTGAGACATGGAATCCTCGTGATTTCACTCATGATAAACATCGCACTGTTGATGACAGACCTTACGGTGGTGGTCCTGGCATGTTAATGATGGTTCAGCCTTTGCGCGACGCTATCACAACGGCCAAGCAAGCAGCACCGGGAAAGACGAAAGTTATCTATCTTTCACCTCAAGGTCGTAAACTCGACCAGAAAGGTGTTGAAGAGCTGGCAACAAACGAGAATTTACTTCTTATTTGTGGTCGCTACGAAGGGGTAGATGAGCGCATCATTCAATCTGAAGTTGACGAAGAATGGTCGATTGGAGATTTTGTGATGACGGGTGGCGAACTGCCAGCCATGACGCTGATTGATTCAGTATCTCGGTTTGTTCCGGGTGTACTTGGAGATTTCGCTTCAGCAGAAGAAGATTCTTTTGCAAATGGTTTGCTAGATTGTCCGCATTATACGCGCCCTGAGGTGCTAGACGATAAAGATGTACCATCGGTACTCAAGTCTGGAAACCATAAGGACATTCGTCGTTGGCGATTAAAACAATCGTTGGGCCGAACTTGGCTAAGAAGACCAGAACTCCTGGAAAACCTAGCTCTGACTGACGAACAGGAACAATTACTGGCTGAATTCATTAAAGAGCAACGCTCTTAACGAAAAGCAAGCAGTAACCTATTAAATTTAGTATCAGTTTATTCTAGGAATTTATACAAATGAGCAACATCATCAAGGCTCTTGAAGAAGAGCAACTAAAATCAGACCTTCCTAAATTCGCACCAGGTGACACTGTTGTAGTTCAGGTTAAGGTAAAAGAAGGTGACCGTGAGCGTCTACAGGCTTTCGAAGGCGTTGTAATCGCTATTCGTAACCGTGGTCTACACTCTGCATTCACAGTTCGTAAGATCTCGAACGGTGAAGGCGTAGAGCGTGCGTTCCAAACTCACTCTCCAATGGTTGATAGCATCGAAGTTAAACGCCGTGGTGCAGTACGTCGTGCCAAGTTGTACTACCTACGTGAGCGTTCTGGTAAGTCAGCTCGTATTAAAGAGAAGCTTACTAAGAAGTAATTCTTTTTGCATTCTATCGATAAAAGCGGAGCCATTTGGCTCCGCTTTTTTGTGTCTGTTATTTGGAGCTTAGCAGGTAAGAGATCCCCAATTCGCTCGTACCTCACTCTTGAGGATGACAAACCAGACGAAACTCATATTTAACCGTCATTCCCTAGACTGACGAAGGAAGGAGTAGGGAATCTCTACTAGCGCCGTGTTATAGGCAATAAAAAAGGATTGACGTTAAACGCCAACCCTTCAAAATTTA